>DATNJP010000066.1:0-15701 GCA_035603855.1 Luteibacter sp.
TGCGGCGTACAACAACACGCGTGCGGTGTCGGATTTCCAGGCGATATTCACGGGATTTCAGTCGCGAAGCGCGCGACTCTATGAAACGAGCGATTGCCAACGTGACCTGCGTTACGGTGACGAGCCCCGTGAGCGGTTCGACCTGTTTCGCGCCCATGCCGTCGATGCGCCGACGGTCGTGTACGTGCACGGTGGATACTGGCAATCCCTCGCGAAAGAAGATTTCGCCTTCGTCGCACAGGGGCCACTCGAGCTCGGCTGCCATGTCGTGCTGGTGGAATACACTCTCGCGCCGCAGTCGTCCATGACGCAGATCGTGCAGGAGATCGGTCGCCTGCTGGATCACCTGACGGCGAGCAGGGATGTGATCGGGCAGGGTCCCGTTGGCCTGGTAGGTCATTCGGCCGGTGGGCACCTCGGCCTCGTGCATCGCTCGCACCCGTTGTTGGCGCACGTGATGGCCATCAGCCCGCTGGTCGACCTGGAGCCGATCAGCCGGTCCTGGTTGAATGAGAAACTGGATCTCGGCATGGACGAGGTCGAGCGCTACAGCCCGCTGCGGCACATCGCCAAAGGTGCTCCGACGACGATCGCCGTTGGTGCCGCGGAATTGCCTGAGTTGCTACGGCATGCAAGCGAGTACGCGACCGCGGCGGCGAAGTCGGTAGAGCTCGATTACCTCGTCATCGACAAGCGGAACCATTTCACGGTGCTTGAAGATCTGGCGAGCGCGGGTGGCGTGCTGGCGAAGAAGCTGGCGGACGCACTGTCGCGATGATCCAGCGCGGCGTGCGCTTCTGCCGACGTGGTTTGTTTTACGGGCTCCGGTCATTCACTTCAACATCGCAGGAATAGCGCATGAAAAAGCTGCTTTACGTCAAGGGTTCACCACGTGCGGATCGCTCAAGGTCGAGCCAGGTCGCCGATGCGTTTCTGACGGCGTATCGGGCAACGCATCCCGCCGTCACGATCGACGAACTCGATTTGTACGCCACCGCCTTGCCGGAGTTCGACGGCGATCGCGCCGCCGCGAAGATGTCCTTCTTCGGCGATCCCGCGATGAATGCCAGGCAGCAATCCGAATGGGACGAGATCGTCGCCATCACGCAGCGGTTCTCGTCGGCTGACGAATACCTCTTCACGGTTCCCATGTGGAATGCCGGTATCCCTTATCGGCTCAAGCAGTACATCGACATCATCACGCAGCCTGGCTTGCTGTTCGGCTTCGATCCGGCGACGGGTTACTCCGGGCTGCTCAAGGACAAGAGCGCGACCGTGATCTATTCCAGCGGTGTCTATGGCCCGGGCGCGGCTCCCGCCTTTGGTGTCGACCATCACTCCACCTACTTCGACTGGTGGTTGCGCTCCATCGGCGTCGACAGGATCACGACGGTCCGGCACCAACCCAACATCCTCACCGCCGACCCGGCGGCCGGGTTGGCCGCAGCCCGCCAGGAGGCTGCGATAGCGGGGGCGCGCTAAGCGCCGGCACGTACACGCGAAGCAAGGCGAGGGCCAATATCCCTCGCAAGAGTTAATACTTATTTCATGTACTGAGTAGTTGACAAATAGAGGGGTCAGGGGGAGAATTCTGTACCAGGCGGTTCTCTTAATGGGCTGCCCGCCCCGTCCCGGTGTTGGATACCCCTCCCTCCCCCCGCTCCAACACCGGGACCCGGCCTTCTTCTCGCAGCGCTACCACTCGTTGCTCGCGAATCGGCCCGCCGTCTTGGCGCCGGCCGATTTTCCTTATGGGGCAATGAGATAAAGTCGCGTCGAGACGAAGGCCGGGTGCCATCCCTGGCTCACGCGGCCTGGTTCAGGCGGCCGACGCCGGGTGGAACTGCTCCTCTTCCGTCGAGCCGCTGAGCGCCGACAGGGAGCTGAAGGAACCCGAGATCACCTGGTTCACCGTGTCGAAGTAACCCGTGCCGACCTCGCGCTGATGCTTCGCAGCGGTGTAGCCGTGCTTCTCGGCGGCGAATTCGGCTTCCTGCAATTCGACGTAGGCCGCCATCTGGTGATCGCGGTAGCCGCGAGCGAGCTGGAACATCGAGTAGTTCAGGGCGTGGAAGCCGGCCAGCGTGATGAACTGGAACGCGTAACCCATCTCGCCCAGGCGCTTCTGGAAATCCGCGATGGTCTTCTCGTCGAGGTTCTTCTTCCAGTTGAAGCTCGGCGAGCAGTTATAGGCGAGCTTCTTGCCCGGGAACTTCGCATGGATGGCCTCCGCGAACTGACGCGCCTGTTCCATGTCCGGCGTGGAGGTTTCGCACCAGATCAGGTCGGCATAGGGCGCATAGGCGAGGCCGCGGCTGATCGCCTGCTCGATACCCTGGCGGCTTTCGTAGAAACCTTCCACCGTGCGCTTGCCAGTGAGGAAGGGCTTGTCGTGGTCGTCGATGTCGGAGGTGACGAGCCCGGCACCCATCGCATCCGTGCGGGCGACGATCAGGGTCGGCACACCGGCGACGTCGGCAGCGAGGCGCGCGGCGACCAGTTTCTGCACGGCTTCCTGTGTCGGCACCAGCACCTTCCCGCCCATGTGGCCACACTTCTTGGCGCTGGCGAGCTGGTCTTCGAAATGCACGCCGGCGGCGCCGGCTTCGATCATGTGCGTCATCAGTTCGTACGCATTGAGCACGCCACCGAATCCCGCCTCGGCATCCGCGACGATGGGCACGAGCCAGTCGAGGTTGTCCTTGCCCTCCGCGTGGTGGATCTGGTCCGCACGCAACAAGGTCTTGTTGATCTTGCGCACGACGTTGGGCACCGAATCGACGGGATACAACGATTGGTCGGGATACATCGTGCCGGCGGTGTTCGCATCGGCCGCCACCTGCCAGCCGGACAGATAGATCGCCTGCAATCCCGCCTTCACCTGCTGCATCGCCTGGTTACCGGTCAGTGCGCCCAGTGCATTCACGTAGGGCTTGTCGTGGATCGAGCGCCACAGGCGTTCCGCTCCGCGACGGGCGAGCGTGTATTCAACCTGCACCGTTCCACGCAGGCGGATCACGTCTTCCGCGGTGTACGGCCGCGCGACGCTGTTCCAGCGTTCGTTGTTCTTCCAGTCGAGCGTGATTTGTTCGGCGGTATGCGTCTTCATCGTAGGGCTCCGTGGAAAGCGGTCGTCAGGCCAGGTGTTCGTAGGCGGGCAGGGTGAGGAAGTCGCGCAGTTCGCTTGCGTGCGTGAGTGCGGAGATCAGTGCGGCCGCCTCATCCGCGCGACCCGCGCCAGGTTGGTCACTCTCGCGAAGGCGGTGGCAATGCGTGGCGAGCGCGTGGTCGAACAACGCGAGGTCGATCGGCGCGTGGTCGCTGAACTCGAAGGGGCCGTGATGCAACCACTGCCAGAGTTGTGCGCGGGCGATCTCCGCCGTGGCCGCGTCTTCCATGAGGTTGTGGATCGGAACGCAGCCGAGGCCTTCGAGCCAGGCCGCCGTGTAGCGCAGGCAAACTTCGACGTTGTTGTCGAAACCCTGGCGGGTGATGGTGCCGATGGCCGGTGCGATCAGCGCATCGCGTGACACGTCGACATCGTCGCGCGACACGTGCAGCTGGTTGGGCGTGGTCATGTGCTGGTCGAAGATCGCCTGGGCGATGGGAACCAGGGCGGGATGCGCCACCCATGTGCCGTCATGACCTGCCGTCACCTCGCGCAACTTGTCGGCTCGCACCTTGCTCATCGCCGATTCGTTGGCCTGGTCGTCGCCGCGGATCGGAATCTGCGCCGCCATGCCCCCCATGGCGAAGGCGCCGCGGCGGTGGCAGGTGCGGATGAGCAACTCCGAATACGCCTTGAGAAACGGGACCGTCATTCCGACCTGGCCGCGTTCGGGCAACAGCCGATCCGGGTGATTCCGGAAGGTCTTCAGGTAGGAAAAGATGTAGTCCCAGCGCCCGCAGTTCAGGCCGACGATCCTTTCGCGCAAGGCGTGGAGGATTTCGTGCATCTGGAACACGGCGGGCAGGGTTTCGATGAGCACCGTCGCCTTCATCGCGCCGTCGGGCAGGCCCAGCACGGACTCCGCGTGGGACATCACATCGTTCCATAGCGCCGCTTCTTCCATGCTCTGCAGCTTGGGCAGATAGAAGTAGGGGCCGCGGTCGCGTTCATGCAGCGAGGCCGCGTTGTGGAAGGCGAACAACCCGAAATCGACCAGCGCGCCGGCGAGTACATCGCCATCGACTTCCATGTGACGCTCGGGCAGATGCCAGCCGCGCGGACGAACCACCAGGACGGCGGGTTCCTTGCCGATGCGATAGACCTTGCCTTCGGCGTTGGTGAATTCGATGCTGCCGTCCACCGCATCGCGCAGGTTGCGCTGGCCATCCAGCTGGTTGGCCCACGTGGGCGCGCTCGAATCCTCGAAGTCCGCCATGAACACCTTCGCGCCGGAATTGAGCGCGTTGATGATCATCTTGCGCTCGACCGGACCCGTGATCTCGACGCGACGATCGAGGAGGGCGTTCGGAATTGGCGCCACGGACCAATTACTTTCGCGAATGGCGACCGTGTCAGGACGGAAGTCCGGCAGTTCACCGGCGTCATAGCGCTGCTGCCGCGCCACGCGCTCAGCAAGAAGCGCGAGGCGGCGGCTGTCGAAGCGGCGGTGCAGGCCGGCGAGAAAGCCCAGGGCACCGGGCGTCAGGATGTCCTTGTAGGCGTCGCGTTCGTCGACGCGCACGCCAGCCAGGGGATCGATCTCGCTCTTGGGAACTGCCATGGGACGTGCCTCCGGGTCGGGGTCTGGAGTCCACGCTAGGGGCAGGCGTATGCTTTTGACAAAGCATATGTTTCAAAGAAACACATTAACAACGTTAATGCTACAGATAAGCTACTGAATTTCAGGAGAAATGCCGTGGCGGATAACCTGAATGCCACGCGAAAGCGGGCCTCGAAGCGCCCCGCCAGAGCTGCCAAACCTCGCGGCGAGCCAGAAACGGCGGGGCGGTTCTACTACAAGGGCAACCGGCTGAAGCAACTCAGGGCCTTCGTCTACATCACCCGACTGGGAACGCTGAGCCGTGCCGCCGAGGCGCTTTTTCTGTCTCAGCCTTCGGTGAGCCTGCAACTCAAAGCCCTGGAGCGTGAACTAGGGACGTCCCTGCTGGAACGCACCCGCCGGCGCATCACGCTTACGGATGCGGGCGAGGCGCTGTATGAGATGGCCCGGCCGCTGGTGGAAGGCTTCGAGAACCTCGATCGCGAGTTCCAGACCAGGACGCGGGGCACGCAGGCGGGAAAACTGACCGTCGCCGCAGGCTCGTCAACGATCCAGTACCTGCTCCCGGAGCTGGTGAAGGCCTATCGCGAGCGTTATCCCTCGGTGCACCTGCAACTGGCCAATGTCACCGGCAAGGACGGCCTGGCCTTGTTGCGCGCCGACGAAGCGGACATCGCCATCGGCTCGATGCTCGACGTACCGAACGACATCGCGTGGGCTCCCGTGTACCACTACGATCCCATGCTGATCATGCCGCCGGATCACCCGCTGGCGTCGCTCGACGCTATCCGGCTCGAAGATCTCTCACCTTACGGGCTGATTCTTCCGCCGCAGCGCCTGACCACGTTTCGTCTCGTCGACATGGTGTTCCAGCAACGGCATGTCCCCTACACCGTGGCGATCGAGGTCGGCGGATGGGACGTCATCAAGCAGTACGTCGCCATGGGCCTGGGCATCTCCATCGTCACCGGCATCTGCATCACCGATGCCGATCGAGAACGGCTCGCCGTGCGAAACCTCCGCCAGTTCTTTCCGCAGCGAAGCTATGGCGTCGTCATGCGCAAGGGCAAGTTTCTCAGCGCGGAAGCAAGAGCGTTCATCGACCTCATCCGCCCAGGGCTACTGACGCATCGCGACTACGACGAGTCGGGTCACTCCGAACGGTAATGCTCAGGCGCGAACGTCGAGTCGCGGGTGTTTGCGTAGAAAGGCGATCACTTCATTGAGGCCGCGCGCTGCCGCATAGGCCTCATCGTATATGCGATCGGTCTCGGCAAACGAATATCTCTGCATGATCGCTCCGGATCGCTTGAGCGCTTGCCGCATTTCTTCGACGAGGTTGATCGGACCATCGTCGGATAATCGCTTGGCCCCGGTTCTGCGAGCGAGCAGAAATTCGCCGGCAGCATCCTCCGAGATCCTGCCTTGCTCAAAAAGCTTGGTCACGATACCGCGCAATTGACTAGGCCTGACGTTCGTCAGGTCGACCGCGCGAAGCATTTCCCGAAGGTCGGCAGGCATGTCATTGACGGATCTCGTCGGATCCAGCTTCTTCGCTTGATCGCGGCCGAGTTCGTCAATGGTCGGCGCCGGCGGAAGCTTCGCGGGTGCCAGTGCTTCGGTTTTCATATGCATCTCCACCAAGAAGACGCGCGATCGTCGAGAACCTCGCGACGATCAGCAATCGGTGGTTGCCATCAACGTATGAAGGCGAAAAGGCTTCGTGGCCGCAGTAAGGAATCGATCTGAAATGCTTGTCAGAAGCGCCCGCGAGCACCGTAAGTCGTGAACACGCAGTGCTCCACGAGGCTTAGTGTTCGGTCGGCATACCGCACGCTACTGGACCCTCCTGATGACTATTTCGTTACGCCTCGCCGCCTCGCTCGCTTTCTTAATCGTCCCGCTCGCCATGTCCAGCGCCGATGCTACAGGCGTTCGGCCCGGTGCCTACCGACGATGCCCACTCACGCTTCCCCAGCAAACATCGACCGGCACGCTCTCAAATGGGCAAACGAGCACGGTGATTCAAATGAGCGTCACGTGCACGGGTCTTTTCACGGCTTCCGCCAGCGGTGGAACGATCATTCTGCAAACGGCCAACGGGTCGAAGTGGGACACCGTGAAGCAAGGATCGTCCATTACTACTTCCGCACTGGGCCCAGGCTCATATCGACTGATTGTTCAGAACATCGGTCAGATCCGGGTCAACTACAAGGTCCGCTTCCGATACGCCTTCGGTTGATCGAACGCCTCGGTGCTCAGGCGCCGCGGTGCTTGCCGCGGTAGCCCTGGAACATTGCGCGGATAGAGGCGATGTCCGCATCGGTGTCCGCCGTGGGGTGCACCAGGGCGCCGAAGGTGAAGGTCTTGGTCGGGTAGTCGATGAAGACGGGCTGGATAGGAACGCCCGCCGCGCGCGCGATGCGCAGGAAGCCCGACTTCCACTGCTTCACCGGCTTGCGCGTACCTTCCGGCGCGATGCCGAGCCACATCTTGTCGTGGGTGGCGAAGCGCTCGACCATCTGGTCGACCACGTTCATCGCGGCGGAGCGGTCGATGGGGATCATCCCCAGTCGCCGCACGACCGGGCCGAAGGGGCCGTTCAGTACTTCACGCTTGATCATCACGCCCAGATCGAGACCGATCGCCGATTTCATCAGCAGACCCCATACACCGTCCCAGTAGGACGAGTGTGGCGCACCGATCAGGACTACCTTCGACAGGTTGGGCAGTTCGCCGACAATGCGCCATCCGCTCAGGCCGATGGCCCATCTGCAGAATCGCTGCCACCAGGAACTGGGTAACGCCGGCACGTTGGGCGGAAGCCGATCCGGTACCCCGTTCACTCGTTGCTCCAATCGCGCGATCGCGTGCGCTTGGTCTGGCCGCGCTGGGCCTTGCCGGTGAGGCGGCGTTCCTTCGAGGCGCGCGTAGGCTTGGTCGCGAGCCGCTTCTTCGGCACGACGGTGCCTTCGCGGAGGATATCCGCCAGGCGCTCGCGTGCATCGTCGCGATTGCGCGCCTGGTCGCGGAAGCGGCGGGCCTGGATGACGAGGACACCCGCGTCGGTCATGCGACGATCCTTGCGCGCCAGCAGGCGGGCACGCACTTCCTCCGGCAACGACGGCGAACCGGCGACATCGAAGCGCAGCTCGACGGCGCTTTCGGTCCGGTTGACGTGCTGGCCTCCCGGCCCGTCCGCACGCGTGAAGCGTTCGACGAGTTCGGCGTCGGGAATGGCGATGGAGCGGGTCACGATGAGCATGTTGGGAGCGGATTCTAGCAGCGTGGCCAAACGACGCATGTTGCGACGCGGGTGCTGCTACAGGGAAACCTGCCAGTCCGAGTAGGCCTGGGTCCACGCGAAGCGCTCGAGAATGCGCAGCCATGTGTCGTCGAGGCTAGCCTGCAGCGTGAGCGCGTGTCCGGTCACCGGATGGGTGAACGTTAGCGCCGCCGCGTGCAATAGCAGGCGGTGCGAGGCGAAATGCTGCTTGAACAGCCGGTTGTGATCGCCGCGTCCGTGCTGGCTGTCGCCAACGATGGGATGGTGGATGTGGGCGAAATGCTTGCGAATCTGCCGGAATCGTCCTGTCCGCGGTTCCGCTGCGGCGAGCGCGTAGCGCTGCTTCTCGTAGCGTCCGAGGGGAATGTCCACTTCGACCGTGGCAAGCCGGCGATAGTCGGTGGTCGCGTCGCGTCGAGGGCCCGTGTCGCGCGAACCGGGCAGCGGATAGTCGACCGTGCCTTCTTCCGGCTCCGGCCATCCGCGCACGACGGCGACATAGCGCTTGCGCACGCTGCGCCCCATGAACTGCTCGCCCAGCTGTGCCGCCACTTCCGGTGATCGCGCAACGAGCAGCACGCCCGAGGTGGCCCGGTCCAGTCGATGCGCAAGATGCAGCCGGCCCTCGACCTGCTCACGCAGCAGGTCGATCAGGAAGGCGTCGTCGGGACCCACGAACTTCGACCGGTGGACGGCGAGGTTCGCGGGCTTGTTGACGGCGACGATGTCGTCGTCCTGGTGAAGTATTTCCAGCACGGCGTCAGGGAATGCGACGAGGCCAGCCGGCAGCGAACGAGACGAGTCCCGCTACCCCGGCGACCACGGCAGGCCATGTGCCACGCGGTGCAAGCGTTCCCAGCAGTGCCGCGCAGATCAACAATGCCGCGCCCAGCATGCCGCAGGCGACGAGACGGCGCATGCGACGCGCATCGTCGCGAACCGTCGCCAGCGCCCGTGGATCGGCGACCTGTTGTTGCTGGCCGCTGGCGACCTGGCGCAGCGCATCGCGCACGAGTTCCGGCACGCGCGGTGCGGTCTGGATCCACTCCGGCAGGCGGCGGCGGACGTCACGCAGCGTCGCGCGCAGGCTGTAGCGCTCGCGGAGGATGCGGCGGAGGACCGGATGCGCGACCGCCCAGATGTCGATCTCCGGATCGAGCATGCGACCGACACCCTCGATATTGAGCAGCGTTTTCTGCAGCAGGATCAGCTGCGGTTGCAGCGTGAGCTCGAAACGACGCGCCGTCTGGAACAGCTTCACCACCAGTTCGGCGATGGAAATCTGCGCCAGGGGACGCGTGAAGTAAGGCTCGCATACGGTGCGCACCGCGGCTTCGAGTTCGTCGAGCCGGATGGTCGAGGGCATCCATCCCGCCGCCACGTGCAGCTGCGCGATGCGCGCATAGTCGCGCTCGAACAGGGCGATGAAGTTCTCTGCCAGCCAATACTGATCGGCTTCGGGCAAGGAGCCCATGATGCCGAAATCGAGTGCGATGAAACGTGGCTCGTCGAGGCGCGACGTATCGACCCAGATGTTGCCGGGGTGCGCGTCGGCATGGAAGAAGTTGTCGCGGAAGACCTGTTCATAGAACAGCCGCACGCCCTTTTCCGCGAGGCGCTTGCGATCGAGGCCGGCGGCGTCGATGGCCGCGATATCGTCGGCACTCACGCCGCGCACGCGTTCGAGCGTCAGCACGCGTTCCGTGCTGAAGTCCCAGTGCACTTCCGGAACGTAGAGATCGACGCCGCTGGCGAAGTTGCGCCGGAGCAAGCTCGCGCTGGCACCTTCGCGCTGGAGGTCGAGCTCGTTCGAGAGCATCTTCTCGACTTCCGCCACGACCTCGAGCGGACGGATCTTGTCGGCGTTGGGATGCCAGCGCTGGGCCAGTTCGCCCAAGGCGTGAAGCAGGTCGACGTCACGCGCGATACGCTTGTCGATGCCCGGACGCAGCACCTTGACCACGACCTCGCGACCGTCGTGGAGGGTCGCCGCATGTACCTGGGCGATCGATGCGGAAGCCAGTGCGACTTCGTCGAAATCGGCATAGAGCGTGGCGACGGGCGCCTTCAGTTCGCGCTCCACGATCGCGCGCGCTTCCGCGCCCGGGAAGGGAGGTACCTGATCCTGGAGCAGGGCGAGCTCATCGGCGACATCGGCCGGAACGAGGTCGCGGCGCGTCGACAGCACCTGACCCGCCTTCACGAAGATCGGGCCGAGTTCGGTGAGCGCGAGGCGCAGTCGCGCGCCACGGGGCAGGTTGCGCGTGTCGGCGGCAGGCTTGGGGAACAGCGGGCGCACGAGTTTCAGCGGGCGGAACAGGTGGGCGCCGTCGACGAGTTCGTCGAGCTGGTACTTCAACAGGACCGCGGTGACGCGCAGCAGGCGCGGGGCAAGGCGCAGCGACGTCATGCGCCACGCTCCTTCAGTGCGCGCTCCAGTCGGGCGAGGCGGGCCTCGGCGCGCTCCGTGCGCTCGCGCACCGCATCGACGCCATCGAGGAACGTATCCATTTCACCCGGCGCGACGGCCACCCGGCCTTCGTCGCGCAGCCAGTCGGCCGTGTCCTCGGTCAGGTGCGCGGCCGATTCACGCGCGTGCGCCAACGCATCGCGCAAGGCCTTCGCCAGCGGCACGCCGATGACATCGCCGAACGTTTTTGCGAACGCTTCTTCGAAATCCGGGGCGTACTGCCGCGCCAGCCTCTCGAGCCGGCGTGCGAGTTCCGCGTCACCCGCGATGTCGACCTTGCCAGGTGCCACGCCATCATCGTCACGACGCAGTGCCATGGCCAGGAGACTTCCCGGCGAAGCGGTCACCCGCAGGCTGCCGCCTTCCTCGGGCGGGCCGACGCGGAGGCGGCCCTTTTCGACCGAGATGCGCAACGCCAGTTCCGGACCGCTCAGGTACACCTGGATGCTGCGACCGTCGAGCACGTCCAGCCGCGTCCGCGTATCCGGATCGAGGTCGACGGCACGGTTGAGCGCGGCTTCCATGGCGCGCCCGGCAAGGACGCGCAGCGGACGAGGCAGGAAACGATTGGGGCCGGCGTCGGCCGCGGGGCGATCGGAAGTCATGCGCCGGATTGTAGCTTGCTCCTACCCGTGGGTAGGTGCGGTCAGGGGCCGGCGCCGTCGAAACCGGCCTGGCGCCAGGCCTCGAACACCGCCACGGCCACGGCATTGGAAAGGTTGAGGCTGCGGTTGCCCGGGCGCATCGGCAGGCGGACGCGCTGGTTCTCGGGAATGGCGTCGATCACGTCGTCGGGCAGGCCCGCCGTCTCGCAGCCGAATAGCAGGGCATCGTCGTCGGCGAACGCCACATCGGTATGCAGGCGTCGGCCACGGGTTGAGAAGGCGAAGACGCGGGGACGGCCGATGGTATCGAGACAGGCGTCGAGGCTGTCGTGCACCGCTACGCGGGCGAACTCGTGGTAATCCAGTCCGGCGCGGCGCAGGCGGGTGTCGTCCAGCTCGAAACCAAGCGGTCGCACCAGGTGCAAAGCCGCGCCGGTATTGGCGCACAAGCGAATGACATTGCCCGTATTGGGCGGGATCTCAGGTCGGAACAGGATGACGTGGGGCATGCCCTCATTATGAGGCCGAGCGCGGGCAGATGACGCCATCCGGCGGCAGCGCGCAGCTGGCGGCGGTGAGAGTCGCCGTGGTGCCGACGCGAGCGAGCTGGATGGGGTTGCCCGAGTAGGTCAGCATGTTGCCGAGGATCAGGCCGCAGACCAGCAGCGAGGCGACCAGGAGACTGCGCAACATCAGGAGTTCGTGATTCATGGTGGCGGTGCCTTTATTCATGGTGTGTAGGTAAGGGGGTTCAGAACATCTGCGCGAGGGTCAGGCCGCAGATCAGCATCGAGGTGACGAGCAGGCTACGGAGCATCAGCAGTTCGTACTTCATGGCGTTCTCCTCATCGGGCGCCGGGTTGGAAGCCACCCGGCTTGGCATGACTAGTAAGGCAAACGCCGTGCCAGCCTTTAAGAGCACGCAATCAGCTGATTCGTATGAGGTTTGTCAGGTCGCTGTGCGGTACCTCCTTGTCCGCGGACACTGGCCGCGTGTAAGCGGACACCGTCCGCACCCTGTCCGCAGGCCGATTGCGTCCGAAAGACACGGCGGGCTAGCCTCAGTGTTTCGAGGCCACGAAGGCCCTTGAGGAGCCGTACATGAAGAAGCGCATCGCCCTGGTCGTCGCGGGGCTGATTTCCCTGGTCGGAGCCGCTCATGCGGCGCCCGCGTCTTCCGACGCGATTCCCGATATCCCCTACACCCGTTTTCAGTTGCCCAATGGGCTTACCGTGGTCGTGCACGAGGACCATAAGGCTCCCGTGGTCGCGGTCAGCATCTGGTATCACGTGGGCTCCGCCGACGAGCCCGCCGGCAAGACCGGCTTCGCGCATCTCTTCGAGCACCTGATGTTCTCCGGCTCGGAGAACCACAAGGGCACGTACTTCCAGCCCTTCGAGCTGGCGGGCGCCACCGACCTGAACGGCACCACGTGGTTCGATCGGACGAACTACTTCGAAACCGTGCCGACCACGGCGCTCGACATGGCGCTGTGGATGGAATCCGACCGCATGGGCCACTTGCTGGGCGCGATCGGCCAGAAGGAGCTCGACACCCAGCGCGGCGTCGTGCAGAACGAGAAGCGCCAGGACGAAAACCGTCCGTATGGTCGCGTCGACGAAAACGTCCTGGTCAACACCTATCCGGCGAACCATCCATACCACCACGACACCATCGGCTCGATGGCCGACCTGGACGCCGCGTCACTGGCCGACGTCAAGAAGTGGTTCCACGACTACTACGGCGCGGCCAACACCACGCTCGTGCTCGCCGGCGACATCACCGTCGCCCAGGCCAAGGCCAAGGCCGCGAAATATTTCGGCGACATTCCTTCCGGCCCGCCCGTGCCTCGCCAGCGGGCCTGGATCACCCCCGTGGCGACGTCCACCCGTGGCGTCCAGCACGACCAGGTCGCGCAGACGCGCATCCTGCGCACGTGGATCGTGCCGCAGCTCGGCAGCGACGATGCCATCCAGCTCGACCTCGCCACCACGGTGCTTGGTGGCGGCAAGACCTCCCGCCTTTACCAGCGCCTGGTTTACCAGGACAAGCTGGCCGATGACGTCAGCGTAGGCATCGCCCCGTTCGCGCTCGCCAGCCAGGTGCAGCTCTCCGTCGACGTGAAGAGTGGCGTCGATCCGGCAAAGGTGGAGGCAGCCGTCGCCGATGTGTGGAAGCAGTTCCTGACGACCGGTCCCACCGATGACGAACTCCTGCGCGCGAAGGTTGCGAATCGCGCGGGCTTTGTCCGTGGTCTGGAAAAAGTCGGTGGCTCCGGTGGCAAGGCGGTGATCCTGGCCGAGGGTCAGGTCTATCGGAACGACCCGGAGGCCTACAAGAAAGACCTCGCCCGTTCGCAGGCGGCCACCGTCGCCTCGGTGCTGGCGGCCTCGAAGACCTGGCTGTCGAAGGGCGATTACACGCTAACTGTGCTTCCGGCGTCGCCGGGCTTCGATCCTGCCGCTGAAGACAAGGCGGTCAAGGGCCTCGGCGATGCCGCCAACCGTCCCGCGGCGGTGCTGCCGCCTGCTGGCACCTACACCCAGACGACCTCCGATGTGGATCGCGCCAAGGGTGTTCCTTCGGTCGACAGCTTCCCCGACCTCATCTTCCCCAAGCTGCAGCGGGGCAAGCTGAAGAACGGTGTCGAAGTCATACTCGCCGAACGCCACACGGTCCCCGTGACGCAGGTGCAATTGCTGTTCGATGCCGGCTACGCCGCCGACCAGGGACGCAAGCTGGGCACCGCCAGTTTCACCTCGGCCCTGCTCGAGGAAAGCACGAAGACACTGGACTCCGTCGAGGTGGCGCGCCGCAAGGAACGCCTTGGCGCGTTCGTCAGTTCGAGCTGCTCGCTCGACACCTGCGCCGTGGGCCTCAACGCCCTCAACTCCGACCTGAAGCCGTCGCTCGACCTGTTCGCCGATATCGTTCGCCAGCCGGCGTTCAAGTCGGACGACATCGAGCGTGTTCGTGGCCAGTGGCTGGCCGGTATCGCCCAGGAGAAGACCGAGCCGACGGGTCTCGCCCTGCGCACGTTGCCGCCGCTGCTTTACGGAAAGGATCATGCCTACGGCATCCCGTTCACGGGCAGCGGTACCGAGAAGGCCATCGCCTCGCTGACCGCCGACGACTTCGTCGCCTTCCAGCGTGACTTCCTGCGGCCGGACAACATGCGCATCCTCGTGGCCGGCGATACGACGCTGGCGCAGATCCTGCCCCAGCTCGACGTCGTGTTCGGTGACTGGACCGCTCCCGCCACCGCCGTGCCGAAGAAGAACATCGGCCAGGTCGCCGCGCAGACGAAACCGCGCGTGTTCCTGATCAACCGTACGGACGCTCCGCAGTCGCTCATCCTCGCCGGCCTGCTCGCGCCTTCCACGAAGGCCAAGAATGCGATCGACCTCGGCATTGCCAACGGTGCGTTCGGCGGTTCGTTCACCTCACGGCTCAACATGAACCTGCGCGAGGAGAAGCGCTGGGCCTACGGTGCGGGCAGCATGCTCTCCGATGCCCAGGGGCAGCGTCCCATGCTGTTCTACGCGCCGGTGCAGACCGACAAGACCGCTGAATCCGCCGCGGAAATTCTCAAGGAAGCGAAGGCGGTCATCGGCGCGAAGCCGCTGACCGACGATGAGATCGCCAAGATCCGTTCGCAGCGGATCCGCGCGCTTCCGGGCAGCTATGAAACGACCGGAGCAGTGCTGGGCGCCATGACGGGCATCGTCGTGTACGACCGTCCGGATGATTACGTGCAGACGCTGAAGGCCCGCATCGAAGGGGTCGACCGCAAGGCGGCCGAGGACGCGCTGGCCGCCGTGATCCAACCCGATGCGCTGACCTGGGTCATCGTGGGCGACCTGCGCAAGATCGAAGCGCCGGTTCGCGCATTGAACCTTGGCGAGGTGCATGTGGTCGATGCGGACGGCAATCCGGCCAAGGCCACGCACGCGACGGGTACGTCGCACGGCGCGCCGGCCGCGAAGCCGAAAGGCAAGTAAGACAGTGAGGGCGCGATCGAAGGAGATCGCGCCCTCACGTTCATCCAGCTAGCATAGTCATCGACCGCTTCCCCGGAGTTCCCCATGCGCAAAGCCCTCGTCCTTCTCGTCCCGCTCGCCCTCTCCGCCTGCACATGGGGTATCAAGCTCGACGACGGCGCCCGCAACGTGCGCACGGCCTGGAACGGCGATGTCGGTAGCTGCCGCGAACAGGGCAAGGTCACCGTCTCGGTCATGAATCGTGTCGGCCCGGTGGATCGCAATGACCTGAAGGTACGCGACGAACTCGAGGTGCTGGCCCGTAACGAAGCGGCCAAGATGGGCGCCGACACGGTCAAGCCACTGGGCGAGCCCAACGAGGGTTCGCAGCAATGGGGCGCGTACACCTGCGGCAGCAACCGCGTGGCCGAACCGGCGCGGGGCACCAACACGCCGCCGCCTCCGCCGCAGGGCAATTCGTCGCAAGGCGGCTTCGAAACCGTTCCGCTGAAGAACTGATCCGCGGCTGGCCGGAGCCAGCCCTCCCGCTAGTCCAATCGCCAGAAAGAACGCTTCCTGCCCACAGGTGGGAAGCGTGCTTGCGCGTGGACGAACCATTCAAAGCTACC
>DATNJP010000067.1:0-11276 GCA_035603855.1 Luteibacter sp.
CGGTCAGGGCTGACCCAGATCGCGCGCGTGCCCTTGCGCTTCATCAGCGCCCTGGGCAGCGCCACGATCGAGGTCGCCGTATTGAGCATCCAGTACACCAGCGGGTACCAGATCATCCAGTAGTAATTGCGGCCGACGCGAGTCTCGTAGCGGCGGTCCACCAGCAGGCTGATCAGGAACTGCAGCAGGCAGATCGCCCCGAGCACCACGCCGTGCCACTGCGGCAGCAGCGTGTCGATGTAAAGCGACGGCGGCAAGGCCACGAAAAGGCCGAGCACCCAGAGCACGATGATCGCGCCCATGGTGTACGACCAGACCAGGCTCGTCACGTATTCGAAGGCCACCGGCCACATACGCCGCTGGCGCCACTTGAACAGGTGCTTCGTATAGCGCAGCAGCACCTCGGACCCACCCTGGGCCCAGCGCAGGCGCTGCTTCCACAGCCCGCGCAGGGTCTCCGGCATCAGGATCCAGCACAGGGCGTTCGGCTCGTAGCGGATTTCCCAGTGGCGCATCTGCAGGCGCCAGCTCACGTCGATGTCCTCGGTGACCATGTCGGTGTTCCAGTAGCCGACATCGTGCAGCGCGCTCTTGCGGAAGCAGGCGATCACGCCGGACACCGTGAAGATGCGGCCATAGACACGCTGCGCGCGCTTGATCAGGCCGATGATCGACGAGAACTCGCCCACCTGGAGCTTGCCGAGCAGGGTGGACCGGTTGCGGATGCGCGGGTTGCCCGTGACCGCGGCGACGCGCGGGCTTTCGAGCATGTGCGTCATCATCCAGTGCGTGGCGTAGTCATCGAGCAGGGCATCGCCGTCGACGCAGACGAGGAAGTCGGAGCGTGAGGCGAGCGCAGCCGCCCGCAGTCCCATGGCCTTGCCCTGGTTGCTCGACATGTGGATGACGCGCAACGCCGGGTACTGCTCCATCAACTGGTCGAGCTGCGCGCCGGTATCGTCCGTCGAACCGTCGTTGATCGCGATGATCTCGAAGTTCGGGTATTGCTGCGAGGCAAGGTGCGCGATGGTTTCGCGCACCTGCTCACCCTCGTTGTGGCAGGGCACCACGAGCGTCACCATGGGATAGGAACTCAGCACGCGCGGCCGCACGCGCACGGGTTCTTTCCGTTCCCAGCGGAGGAAGTAAATGATCCCGCCGCTCATCCAGATCAACGACATCACCAGCGGGTAATAGAACGCGAACTCGAGCAGGACGTGGAGGATGCCGCCATTCATCGCGCAGGCTCCCGATAGGGGTAGTCGGACGCCGAGATGTACGGGCGTATGGCTTCCAGGGACGGATGGTCGTGGACGAAGTCGTCCGGGTAGTAACCGATGTGGCGCGCGCCCTCGGCCTGCACGGCACGCATGCGCGCGCCCAGCTGGTAATCGGGAATCGGCTGGTGCGTGCGCCAGTCGTTCGTGGCGAATTCGAACAGCGTGCGCTCCATGGCCCCCGGGGTGGCGTTCACCCTGGCGACGAGCTTGCGGTACCAGCCAAGCGTGTCGGACTGCTTGTCGAGCTGCGGCATGGCCATCACGGCCGTCATGTCGTACGCCGCGTTGAAGGCGGGCAGGCTCTGTGCGAACCAGGCCTCGGCCTCGGGCTGGAGGATGGGCCGCGCATAGATGTTGCGAGCCGTGAGCAACTGCGGGCGCCAGCGCTTCATGCGCTTGACCAGGTCCTGGGTGAAGGCGATCAGCGCCTGCGTGTTCTGCGCGGGCGTATTCTTCGCCCACGGGCCGAGGTTGTCGGTGTCGCGCAGGTAGGCATCGTCGGAGAACAGCACGCCTGCTTCGTCGGCATGCATCGCGAGGTCTTCATACACGTCGCCGATGAGCGCACGCACCTTCGGGTCGTACGGGGCCAGGCGGAAGTGGTCGCCACCGGCCTTCGGTTCGCCCGCCAGCGATGGCAGGTCCTTGCCCTCGGGGAAGCGGAAGGCGAGCACCGGCATCCACGCGTAGACGCGAACACCGGTGCGGGTGCGCAATTGCCAGGAGACGCGCGAGAAAAGATCGGCGCGCATCGGCAGGTGGCGATTGGGAAAGTAGACCGCGTCCGCCACGCCATCGCCATCCGGGTCCGAATAGGCCTGCAACCAGACCTCGCTCGGGTTCATGCGCTTGATCCGCTCGAGCAGGCTCGACAGGTTGCGGTCCTGCTGGGCCGGGTCCGGGTCGTAGACATAATCGAGGTCGACCTGCACCGCGCGCGTCGGATCGATGCGCGTCTGGTGGCGCATGAGCCAGCCGAGGCGGTTGGCGGTGACGTTGTCGCTCACCAGCAGGCGCGGGATGGTCTTGCCGGGAACCAGCGTGGGCAGCTTGTCGCCGAGGCTGAAGGTCACCGTCATGCCGAGTTCGCCGGCGATGTCGCGGCCAACCTGCGTGTATGCGCCGTAGGGCCATGCCACCGCGCGCGGACGCACGCCGATGTGCTGCTGGATCTCGTCGGCGCTGTGGGCGAGGTCGGCGCGGATGCGTGCCTTGTATTCGTCGACGCTCTCGTAGCGCTTCGTACCGGCGTCGTAGGCGAGGGACGCCGCCGTGGGCAACAGGTTGCCCTGCGGGTTCGCGTTCATGCCCTGGTGCATCTGCCACGAATGCGAGGCGAATTTGACCAGGCCCGACTTGTGCATCTCCGCGACCTGGTCCCAGGTGAGGAAGCACGAGCGGTCGCATTCGGCGCCGTTATAGGGCATGCGCTGTCCGTCCGGCATGTCCATCCAGGAACCGACGAGCGCCTGCACCGCGGGATAGTCGTAAGCGCGAAGCAGCGGATACACGCGCGTGTAAAAGCTCTCGAGGCCGTCGTCAAAGGTGAGCAGGACGGCGTCGCTGGGCAACGGCTTGCCACCGTGGCTCGCTTCCACGACCTGGTCGAGGCTGACGACGTGGTAGCCGTTCGCCTTGAGCCAGTCGAAATGCGCGATGAGATGGTCGGTGCTGAGCGCATCGGGGTCGCGGTCGACGCCCGTGCGTACGTCGTCGCGTACGTCGTGGTAGCCGAGCACGATGAGGGTCGGCCGGGCGGGGGCGGCGGCCGGCTGCGCGAACGCAGGAAGCGCGAGCCCCACCAGGGCCAGCAGGATCAACAGCGGGCGCATCACGTTCATTCTCCCCAGTGCATCGTCAGGTCGAGGACGAAGCGGTGTTCGCGCCGGCCATCGTAAGGTTGGTTGTGCCAGCCGATGCCCCAGCCGAAGTGGACACCCGGTCCGGTCTGGAAGATCTGGCCATAACGGACGGACGCCATCCAGTCGGTGGCGAAACCCTGTTCGGCGTACTGGCCGACGGCCACGTCGATACGCTGCGTGACATTGCGGTCGTAGAACTGCCCGAGCAGGTTCTGCAGACGTCCGGTCAGGGCGTAGCTGTAGTCGCGGCGAGGATTGAAGTACGGGCGGTCGTTCTTCGTGTTCATCGACCCGCCCAGTTCCACGCCACCGTCGAGGCTCAGGTTGGGCGCGGTGTGCAGGCGTTGGGTGAACGCCGCCAGCCAACCCGTGCGCTTGTTGCCGTCGCTGAAGTCGTCGCGCGAAAGGCCGATGCGCGCCTGCGTCAGTTCGTTCGCGCGCCAGGTGACGGCGGTGTCGATCGTCTTGGCCGAGATGCCGTAGTACTGCGCGCGCAGCGGCGTGTCGTCGCCGGCGGTGCTGAAGTCGGCGGCCCAGGACCAGTGATCACTCAACGACCAGTCGAAACCGGCCTCGATGGCGGTCTTGTGCACGTAACTGTCCGTGGCGGGCAGGGCCTGCACATAGGCTTCGAGGCCACGGGCGTAGCCGCGGATACCGAGGCCCACGCGCGTGCGGCGCACGTCGCCTTCGGGAAGATCCGCCGTGGAGTAACGGCCGAGCGCCAGCACGCGCCAGTGATCGTCGATCAGCGGACTGGCGACCGTGGCCTGCGTGGTGCCATCGCGGTCGCCGAAGTCGGGACTGGAGCCCTTGCCCTGCTCGGTGCTGAGGTCGAACTGCCAGCCGCGCTCGCGATTCCACGACTGCACCGCGCGATCGACGCGGCCGTTGCGGTCGGCCAGCGTTTGCGCGAGGGCGAGGTTCTGGTCCACGCCTTCGTAGTCGTTGAGCACGCGGGCCGCATCGGCCTCACCGATGTACGCGCCGATGTCACGCTGGTCGAGCGTGGCGGCGATGTTGAAGTCTTCCTGGGCACGGCGCGGCCAGCCACGGGCGAGTTCCACCATGCCCATTTCGCGGCGGACCTGCGAATTGCCCGGGGCCTCGCGGCTCATCGGCTCCAGGCGCGCATACGCGTCCGCGGGCATTTCCACGTAGGAACGCAGGGTGGCCGCGTTGAGATCCGCATCGACCTTGCGCGGATTCTCCATGGGCAACTTGATACCGGGCGCGCGTATCCACGGCGGCTCCTTCGCCGCCAGCTCGTCGATGGTCTGGAACGCTTTCTTCGTCTGGCCGGATTCGAGGTACGCGTACATCAGGCCGATGCGCGGCTCGCTTTCGTTCACATCGTAGGGACCGGGATCCTTGGCGATGGTGTCTTCATAGATGCGCGCCGCCTCGGCCGGCCGGCGCTTCACCAGCAGGGCGTCGGCGACGGCGCGCTCGACATACGGCGGCAGTTCCACGCCCTTCGCGTGCAGGGCGTCGTAGCGCGCCACGGTTTCGTCGGCGCGTCCCGCACGGTCCAGCGCCACCAGCAGGTCGAATTCCGCGCGCTGGTGCAGGTCGGCGGGCAGCAGCGGGTCGTCCGCGACGCGGCGTGCGTCGGCCACGGCCCGATCCGCCTCGGCATAGGGATGGGTCGGGTCGGCGGGCTCGCCGTCGGCCCAACGGATTTCCTGGGCGATGTGGTCGGCCTCGCGATGGGTGCGTTCGGCGATGCCCGGCTGAGGCTGCAGGGTCTGCGCCAGTTCCCTGGCGCGCGTCGTTGCGCCCAATTCCGTCAATAATGTGACGTTGAGCGCCTGTGCCTCACGGTCGCCGGGCCAGCGATCGAGCACGGCCTGGCAGTGGGCGAGGGCATCCACGCGATGCCCGGCGTCGCGCTCCTGCCGGGCCTTCGCCATCAGCGCATCGCGCTCCGCGGGAAGGTCGGCGGCCATGGCGAGAGGGCCGTGTAGAGCCAATAGCAACGCCAGGCACAGCCGTCCCCTTGGCACACGCGCTGTGCGCGGAGGTGTCATCGAATTCAGTCCCATCCTGCCAACATGATCCCTATCTGCCGTACCGAATATTCATTACCGGCAACGGCGGTGAAAAAATGCCCCGTCTGCGACGCGTCGCGAGGAGCAAGCCCACCATTTTGACCGCAAGCCCCGTGCCAGCGACAGCGAATGCGGCCCGGCCATGCGACTAGGCCAAAAGGCGTAGTCGCCACCCCACGGTGGGCAATGTTGGCTATACGGTGTTGACCGGGCGTGTACGGAGCGGGTCAGGGGCCGACGGAGGCTTGCAGCGCGGCCGCCAGGCCGGCGTCGCCGCTCAGTACATCTTTCCAGGCGAGGGCCACGCCGTTCCGCTTGCCTTTCGCGACCAGCTTCAGGCCCTCGGGATCGATGGTGAGCGTGTAGGCCTGGCCATCGACATCGAGTTCGCGCTTCAGGGGCTTGTCGAGGGGAGTCATGGGAGGGATGCCTCGGAAAGGGGCGTCCACCATGGCGCGCCGGCCGTCGTGGGTGCGTAAAGGCCCAATATGGGAATTTGGGGTATATTGGACTCCGAGCCTTACCTCCGGAGTGCGCCATGGCCCTGTCCCTGAAGCTCGACGCCATCGAAGACCTTCCCCATACCGCGGCTTCCGACGTCAAGAAGCTCGGCTGGCGTGGCGTGATGCGGACGATCGGCCGCGCAGGCAAAGTGGTCGTGACCAACCACAGCGAGCCCGAGGCGGTGATCCTCTCCGCCGAGGAATACGGCGCGATCATGCGCGCCCTGAACGACGCCGGCGCGCAACACGAATCGGCGCTCGACATGCTTCGCCATCGTTTCGACGAACGCCTGGCTTCGCTGCAGGCCGACGACGCCAGCGATCGCTTGCGTGCGTTGATGCGCGGACCGACGACGCTCGGCGGCAAGGTCAAGGCCGGGGAGTCGCATTGAAGGAACGTCCCGTCCTTTACATCCTGGCGGGAGTGAACGGCGCGGGGAAGAGTTCCATCGGTGGCTATCGCCTGCGGCAGGCAGGCATGGATTGGTTCAATCCCGACACCTTCGCGCGCGAACTGGTCGAACAGACGGGTTGTGCACAGGCCGAGGCGAACGCCATGGCGTGGACGGAGGGCATGCGCCGCCTCGACGAAGCCCTGGAGCAGGGCAGCGCGTATGCGTTCGAGACGACGCTGGGCGGCAACACGGTTCCCGCGAAGATCGCCGAAGCCGCGCGTACCCACGACATACTGATGTGGTTCTGTGGCCTGTCGTCGCCCGAGCAGCACATGGCGCGCGTCAAGGCGCGTGTCGCGGTGGGCGGGCACGACATTCCCGAAGCAAAGATCCGCGAGCGTTACGTGGCCTCGCTGGAGAACCTGATCGCGTTGATGCCTTCGATCACGCTGCTGCAGGTATACGACAACAGTGTCGACGTGGCTCGTGGGGAAGCAATCCCCGACCCGTACCTCGTGGCGGAGATCGTCGATGGCCGGCTGGTCAGGCCAACCGACATCGTGTCGCTGCGACGGACCCCCGATTGGGCGAAACCGCTGCTCGAGGCGGCACTGTCGCCGTGACGGGATTCAAAGCCATTTAGGCACGTCGACACGCTTGTAGTGGCGAAGCCTGTCGATCAGGATGGCCGGGTCCGCATCCACGGAAATCGAATGCCGGTGCGCTTCGGGCAGGAACCTCGTCGCGACCATATGGTCGATGAAACGCAGGAACGGGCTGAAGAAACCGTCCAGGTTCAAGAGGCCCACGGGCTTGTCCATCTCCGCCAGCTGGTTCATCGACCAGACTTCCATGAGTTCCTCCAGGGTGCCGATTGCACCCGGCATGGCGATGAATGCATCGGCGAGGCCGATCATGCGTTCCTTGCGCATGCGCAGCGTGGGCGTGACCTCGTGCCGCGTCAGGCCCGTGTGCGATTGTCCGCGCCGATGCAGGCTTTCGGTAGCCACGCCATGCACCTCGCCGCCCGAAGCGAGCGCCGCATCCGCGACGATCTTCATCAATCCGTTCGTCGTGCCGCCATAGACCAGCGTGATGCGTGCGTCGCCCAACGCGGTGCCAAGCGCGCGTGCTCCCGTCGCGAACGCCTCGGAAGCACCGAGGTTCGATCCGCAGAAGACAGCGATGGAAGCGATCGGGCGCACCGTCACGGCAGGGCCAGTTCGGCGAAATAGTCTTGCAGCACGCGATCTGTCCCCGCGCGCGCTTCGGCGACGACATCCGCGCCGAGGCCGGTTCCCTGCACCGAGAAGAACGTGAGGTTCCTGAGGCCGATCATGCCGAGGATGTAGCTGAGGTAAGGCGTCAGGAAATCCGGCTGGCGTGCACGCTCACCGGAGAAACGTCCGCCGGAGGCCACCGCGATGAAGACGGGGCGATCGCGCAGCGTTCCCACCTTGCCCTGCGGCCCCACGTTGAACGTGCGGCGCGCGCGGACCACGTGATCGATCCATGCCTTGAGCGTGGAGGGCACGGTGAGGTTGTGCATGGGCGTGCCGATGACCAACACGTCGGCGTTCTCCAGTTCCTTGATCAGTTCGTCCGACAAGGCCACCGAACCGTCCGCGTAGACGTCCGCCGTGGCGGAGTGCTGCGTGAGCGCATAGTTCGCGTCGATGTGCGGCAGGACGGCGCCACCGATGACGCGGTTCACCAGCGTGGCGGACGGATCGCGTTCGAGCAGGAAGCCGACGATTTTCTGGGAAAGCCGGTAGCTCTCGGCAAGTTGTCCACGAGGGCTGCAACTGAGGTGGAGGATATTCATCGTCTGGTCCGAAGCCTGTGCCAGATAGCACTCTATCCATGCGATGGCTCAGGCCGAAGAGCCAAGAATTAACACCCGGGGTGGGCCATAATGAGGCTCGCATCATCCCGGAGCAGCGCCGATCATGAGCGTGAATAAGGCCAGCGCCATCCAACCGTTGGACCCCGGATCGGCGGACCCTTTCTACCGGCAGGTCTACGATCGCTTCCGCCAGGCCATCGCCGGTGGCGTGTTGAAGCCGGGTGACCGCATTCCCTCGGCACGGGCGCTCATGAAGGAGCTTGGCCTCGCGCGCGGCACCATCGAGTCGGCGTACTCACTGCTCGCCGCGGAGGGTTACATCCAGTCGCGCGGGCAGGCCGGCACCGTGGTCACGCCCGGGCTCGCGCTTCCCGCGGCGCCGGTGGAGGTAGTGACGAGGACCAGGGATGACGCGGCTGCTCCGAGTTTTCGCCCCGACTCGATTCTTCCGTTCCAGATGGGGCTGCCCGCCCTGGATGCCTTTCCCCGGAAGATATGGGCGCGCCTCGGTGCGCGGCGCGTGCGCGGCATGCAGCCGATCGACATGCTGCACCCTCCGGTCTTTGGCCAGCAGGCGTTGCGCACGGAGATCGCCGCTTACCTCCAGGTGGCGCGCGGCATCGCATGCCACCCTTCGCAGGTCTTCGTTACCTCGGGTTATCGCCAGACGGTCGCGATGATTTTCCATGCGTTGCTCGAGCCGGGTGATCGTGTCTGGCTGGAGAACCCGGGTTATCCGCCGACACGGGACATCCTGGCGTATCTGGGGATGACAGGCGTACCGGTGTCCGTCGACGACGAGGGCATGGTCGTCACCGAAGGTGTCAGCAAGGCACCGCGTGCGCGCGCTGCCGTTGTCACGCCCGCGCACCAGAGTCCGCTGGGTGTGTCGCTGTCGCTACCGAGGCGTCTCGAACTGCTGGACTGGGCGACGCGAAACGACGCCTGGATCATCGAGGACGACTACGATGGCGAATACCGCTACGTCAGCCGTCCATTACCCTCATTGAAGAGCCTGGATCGCGACGGACGGGTGCTCTACGCAGGCACCTTCAGCAAGGTGCTGCTCCCGGGTCTTCGCCTTGCCTACCTGGTCGTTCCCTCCGCCCAGGTGGAGCGGTTCGAGGAAGTGGCACAGGCGTTGTCGGGAGGCAGCCCCGAGCTGACCCAAGCGATCGTCACGGACTTCATCAGGGAAGGCCATTTCTCCCGCCATATCCAGAAGATGCGCAGGCTCTACGCGGAGCGTCGCGAGCATACGGTGGCGGGCTTGCAAAGCGTGCTGCCAGCGTCGATGCGGATCGACGCGCAACCCGGGGGGATGCACCTGATCCTGCGCATGCCGAACCGGTTATCGGATCGCAGGATGGTCGCCCGCATGCGCGAAGAGGGGCTGTATGCGGAGGCGCTGTCGGACTGGATGGCCGATGGGGAACGTGTCGCGGCATTGCTCGTCGGCTTCACGAACATCGCATCACGAAGCATGGCCGAAAGCCTCGGCAGACGCATGCTCGAGCTGCTTTGATGCCAGGCGGCGCCTCGTGATCATGGTCCAGTGCAAAAGGCCGATCATGGGTCGTGCTGGATAGGCCAAGAGATAGCACGATAAAGCTCCCACGAATGGAGCATTGATCGATGGCATGGGCCTTCCTCAGCATCGCCGGCCTGCTCGAAATCGCGTTCGCCTTCGGCATGAAATGGTCCGAAGGCTTCACGCGACTGTTGCCGGCACTCTTCACGATCGTCACGGGTGTGGCGAGCGTCTACCTGCTTTCACTGGCGCTGCGCACCTTGCCCGTAGGCACGGGTTACGCGGTGTGGACCGGCATCGGCGCGGTGGGAACCGTGATCCTGGGCATCGCGGTGCTGGGCGACTCCGCCGCGCCGATGAGGCTCATCTGCATCGCCATGATCCTCATCGGCATTATCGGACTGAAGCTGGTGTCCGCGAACTGACGACCCCCCGTCTACGCCACTTCCTGGATGCGCAGCAGGTTGCCCGCCGGATCGCGCACCGCGCAGTCGCGCACGCCGTACGGCTGGTCGGTGGGTTCCTGCACGATCTCCGCGGCACTGGCCTGCAGGCGATCGAAGGTGCGGGTCAGATCCGGGGTGGCGAGAAGCAGGATGGCGTAGGTGCCCTTGGCCATCATTTCGGCGATGGTGCGTTTCTCGTCGTCGGTGATGCCGGGCGTGGCGTTGGGCGGATACAGGACGATCGATGTGCCCGGCTGGTCGGCGGGACCGACGGTGATCCAGCGCATGCCGCCGTAGCCTACGTCCTTGCGGACTTCGAAGCCGAGGATGTCGCGATAAAAGGCCAGCGAGGCGTCGGGGTCGTTCTGCGGCAGAAAGCTCGCGTTGATCGTGATGTCCATGGCGGTCGCTCCGGTGTGGTGGTCAGTGGCGGGCAGTCTAGCTACGCCTTGCCGCCGGATACTTCTCGATTCCTGATCGGGCGTGTGACCTGCTTCGCCACGCAGGACGGCATGCCCTCCGTGGCCTGCGCGGCCTCCCGGCGATAGGCACGGGGCGACATGCCAACCAGTTCGGTGAAACGCGTGGTGAAGGTGCCCAGCGACGCGCAGCCGACGTCGAAGCAGACATCGGTCACGCTGAGGTCGCCGCGACGCAGCAGCGCCATCGCGCGTTCGATCCGCCGCGTCATGAGGTAGGAGTAGGGCGATTCACCGTATGCCATGCGAAACTGCCGGCTGAGATGGCCAGCCGACATGTTCGCGCCGCTGGCCAGCGCCTCGACATCGAGCGGCTGCGCGTACTCCCGGTCGATCCGGTCGCGCACGCGACGGAGCTGGGCGAGTTCCTTCAGGTTCGGCGTGCCGGTCTTGCTGGCCATGACGTGCTTCAGAGAAGCTTGCGATACACGATGAAGCCCGAGTCCTCGGCCACCTTGTCGTAGAGCTTCATCGCGAGTTCGTTGGTTTCATGCGTCTGCCAGTAGACGCGTCCCGCGTTCGCCTTTCGTGCCTCCGCGTAAACCGCTTCGATCAATGCGCGGCCCACGCCGGTGCCTCGCGACGCCTCCGTCGTGAACAGGTCCTGCATGTAGCAGTTGTCTTTTGGATTCGTGGTGGTGCGGTGATAGAGGAAGTGCGCCAGGCCGAGCAATTGGCCGCCGTGCTCCGCGACCAGGGCATGCATGGGTTCGGCCGGGTCGAGGAAACGGGCCCAGGTGATCCGCGTGATCTCCTCCGGCAGCGCGGTGCTCCCGGCGCGGCCATAGAAGGCGTTGTATCCGTCCCAGAGGGGCTTCCAGGCGTCGAAGTCCTGAGGGGTCACGCGTCGGATCGTGAGCGGGGAATCCACGTTCAATCACCT
>DATNJP010000068.1:0-5012 GCA_035603855.1 Luteibacter sp.
CCAGCTCTGGATGTCGTACGACTTCTTCTTCGAAGGCTCGTAGCGCACCCATGTATCACCCGAGATGTCGCTCCTGGTCTGCATGAACTCGTAGCCTTTCAACGTAAACGGCTTGGGCGCAGGGTCTTCCTTGAAGGTGACAGGCAGCGTGGCGCCCGGCTGGCTGGACAGCGACGCTGCCCAGGCGTCGGCTTCCTTCGACGCCTGCAGCAGCGCGCCCGGATCCTTGTTCACGTGGTCGAGCACGCTGCGCACGACGTCGTAAGTGGCGCGAACGCGCACCTCGTAGGATTTCAGCATGTGCGTTTCGATCAGCAGGCCGGCGCGATTGCGAATCGCCGCGTAGCCTGTCGAGAAGCGCGGGCCCGATCCGAAATTCTCGATGCCCTTGGTGATGTCGCGGCCGTCGCGGAACTCGAGGTAGGGCGAGGCGAGATGGCCGAGCTTCTCGTAACGGGGGATCGCGTCGCCCTCATAGGCGGATTTTTGCCAGGCGACGATCGACGGGGGCAGCTTGTGCGCATCCTCGGCATACCAGGTGAGGTCGTACTGGTAGTCCGCGCCGTCGGTGGTGTGGATATCGATGAGGAGGTCGGGCCGCCACATGTTCCACAGTTTCAGCCAGGCACGCGTTTCCGGTGCATCGGCCTTGACGTAGTCGCGGTTGAGGTTGAGGTACTGCGACTGGCCACGGAAACCCATTTCCTTCGGACCATTCTGGTTGATCCGGAAGTACGGGCCCGAGTTCTCGTGGCCGTCGACGCTATAAACGGGGATGTACACCAGTACGGCATGGTCGAGCAGGTGCGGCAGCTTGTTCGTGACGGCGAAGTCGCGCAGCAGCATCAGGCCCGCGTCCTTGCCCTCGATCTCGCCGGGATGGATGCCGGCCTGGAGCAGGATGACCGGCTTGCCGGCGGCGCGGGCGCGCTCGGGGGTGAGGTCGCCGTCCTTCGCCGCGATCACCACGGTCATCGGGCGTCCTTCCGGCGTCGTACCGAAGGTCTCGACATGGATGCTGCCAGGCGAGGCCTTCGCGAGGCGTTGCAGGAACGCCGTGGTATCGGCATAGGAGGGCGTCGTGCGGAACGAGGCGGCCTCCGCGGGCGTGATCCACTGGTCGGCGGCGTGGATCGCCATCGGGGTGGCGGCAACCAGGGCCAGGAGAAGGCGTGCGGGCAACGTCGCGAGCATGGAAGCGTCCGGCAGGGGAATCTCCCCATTGTGTGATTTTTTTCGTGCGCGGGCGAATCATGAGGGAAAGAGGAGGGAGCATGGCGGACGAAGACAGACGGCGGGCGTTCGAAACCCTGCTGCAGACGCACCGCAAGATCGTGTTCAAGATCGCCGCCGTCTATGCGCGCGGCGAAGAGGACCGTCGTGACCTCGGGCAGGAGATCGCCCTGCAGCTATGGCGTTCGTTCGCTTCGTACGACACGGCGCGCCCGTTCGCCACCTGGATGTATCGCGTGGCCCTGAATGTCGGCCTGTCGCACGCGCGGCGGGAGCGCGAGCGGCCGCAACCGCTGGACGAGGCGCTCATCGACACGCTCGGCGGCGGCACGCCCATCGACGAGCCCGACGAGCGGCTGTTCTTGCTGGCGCGTGCCATCGAGGCGCTGGAACCGCTGGATCGCGCGCTGGTGGTGCTTTACCTCGACGAACTTTCTTACGCCGACATCGCCGCGGTGCTGGGCATGAGCGAGAGCAACGTGGGCACGCGCATCGCGCGCCTTAAGCAACGCCTGCGCCGGGATGTCACTGGCGAGGCCACGACCCAACGGAGAACGTGATGGAACTCGACGACCTGAAAGCGGGCTGGGCGGAACTGGACCGGCGGCTGGAGCGGCTGGAGCAGCGGCAGGCGGCCCTGCTGTCGGCAGGCCCCAGGCGCGGCGTCAAAGCCGAGCTGCGCAAGCTGATCGTGGGGCAGGCGATACAGGCCATCGTTGGCATCCTGCTCGCCGTCAGCGCCGGTTCGTTCTGGTTCGACCACCGCGATGCGCCGAACCTCCTCGTGACCGGCCTGCTGCTGCACCTGTTCGGCATCGCGATGATCGTGGCGGCCGCACGGAATATCTATCTGGCAGGCCGGGTGGACGAGGCGATGCCGGTGCTGGAGCTGCAGCGCCGGATCGCCACCCTGCGCGCCTGGCGGATACGTGAAGGCCGCTGGTTCGGCGTGGTGGGCTGTTTCATGTGGGTGGCGCTGGTGGTCTGGGCGTTCGGCTTGCTGGGCGTGGATATCGTGGCCGCGCGGCCGCTCTACGTCGTCATCCAACTGCTGACGGCGTTGGTCTGCCTGGCGGTTTATCTGGTGGTCGCCCGGCTGGACAAGGCGCCGGAAGGCTCGTCCGTACGGCGGGCGGCGGAGCGCCTGGCGGAGATCGATCGCTTTGAAAGCCCTGGCACCCCCTAAGCACCCGCTAAGCTGCCCGAAAGGATAATTCCCTCTCACCGGACACCGGGGCCCTTGCCTTGCACATCATCCTCGTCGAAGACGACGTCCAGCTCGGCGAAGCCATCCGCCGTGCCCTGGAGCGCCTGGCGTACACGATCAGCTGGTTTCGCGACGGCAACGAAGCGCTGCTTGCCCTTCGCGACCACGACGCGGACCTGGTGCTGCTCGACCTCGGCCTGCCGAGCAAGGACGGCATGGACGTGCTGACCGAGGCACGCCGGCTTCGGGTGACGACGCCGGTGATCGTGATGTCGGCGCGCGATGCGCTCGATTCGCGGATCCGTGTCCTCGATGCGGGTGCGGATGACTACCTGGTCAAGCCGTTCCACCTCGACGAACTGGCCGCACGCATCCGCTCCCTTGCACGCCGGGTCCGTGGCGCGGCGGTGAACCGCCTGGAAGCCGGCGCGCTCAGCCTCGACCTGGGCACGTTCGACGTCACCTGGCATGGCGAGCGCGTTGAGCTGACCCGTCGTGAATTCTCCTTGCTGCAGGCCTTGATGGAGCGGGCAGGGCGCATCGTGCGGCGCGAGTCGCTGGAGAACTCCCTGTACGGGCCGGACAACGTGATGAGCAGCAGCGCGCTCGAGGTGCTGGTGCATTCGCTGCGTCGCAAGCTGAGCCACGGCGCGATCCAGACCGTGCGCGGCTTCGGCTACATGGTTCCGCGGGAGCCGCAGTGAAAGCCACGAGCCTGCGCTCGCGCCTGCTGGTGTTGATCGTGCTGGTGCTCGCGGCGGTATTGCTGCCGCTGGGCATCCTCAGCGCGAAGCACACCCTGGAGGAAGTGGACGAACTGTCCGATGGACGGCTGGCGCAGGCGGCACGCACGCTGGAAGTGCTGGTGGGTCGCATCGGCGTCGAGCAACTGCGCGAGCAGCGATCGGCCCGCCTCCTGGTGCCCAGCGTGTCCAATCATCCGCAGGAGCTGACGGTGCAGGGCCGCACCTTCGAGTCCGAGGTGGGCTTCCAGGTGTTCGATCGCGATGGAACCCTCCTGCTGGCGACGGAGAACCTCGCGTCCGTACCGAACACCCATGCCGCCGATGGCGCGTTCGAGGACATCAGCAAGGGCAAGTACGAATGGCGCGTGTTCACCCTGATCATGGAGAACGAGGGCATCACGATCCGCGCCGGCGAGCGTTATGACAGCCGGCACGAAATCACCCGCGCCCTGTGGATCGAACATGGCTTGCCGACCCTGATCGGCCTGCCGCTGCTGGCGATCCTCGTGGGTTGGGCGATCCGCCGGGGACTGCGTCCGCTCGAGGTACTGGCCGGTGCCCTGGCCCGGCGTGAACCGGGCAGCCGTGAGCCCATCCACCTCCCGGACGCGCCCCGTGAGCTGCGGCCCGTGTTGACGGCGCTTAACGACCAGATCGGCCGCCTGGAAGGCGCCCTGGAGCGCGAACGCCGGTTCAGTGCCGACGTGGCGCACGAACTGCGCACGCCGCTGGCCTCGACGATGATCAACCTGGAGGACGCCATGGCCTCCGCCCAGCCGGACGAGGCGCAGGCCGCGCTTGAGGCCGCCAGGGAATGCCTCGTGTCGCTGGCGCGGCGCACCGAGCAGTTACTCGCGCTGGCCCGGCTCGAAGTGGGCGCGGCCTCGGGGCCTCGCAGCCGCGTCGACCTCACCGAGCTGGCCCTGGATGTCGTCGAGGAGATGTCGCCCCTGATCGGCACGGGAGGCGTCGAACTGAGCATCGACCTGCCCGACCATCTCGTCGTCGAGGGTTATGGCGTGGCGCTGGGCGCCTTGCTGCGGAACCTGCTGGAGAACGCATTCCGCCATATCCCCACCGGGGGGCACGTCGAGCTGTCGATGCGCGAGGACGCCGGCCGCGCGGTGATCGAGGTCACGGACGACGGCCCGGGTATCCCGGCCGAGCGCCGCACGGCCATGTTCACGCGCTTCCAGCGGGGCGTGGACACGCAGGGCGAAGGTTATGGCCTCGGGCTTTCCATTGTGAAGCGGGCGGTGGAGTTGCACGGGGCGGCGATAGAACTGCTCGACCGCGAGGACAGGTCGGGCCTTCGGGTCGTCGTCGCGTTCCCGTTGGCCTGAGGCGCGAAAGCAATTCGTTCAAGCAGGACGGATTCAATCGGCGCATCCTTGGGAGCCCCCAACAGAAGCGGAGTTCGCACGATGAAAAACCCCGAAGCGACCAAGAAGCTGCGCAAGGCCGCCCTCAACACCCGGACCGCCCTGGGCGCCGATGCCACGCGCGATATCTCGGGCGCGCTGAACGCGCTGCTCGCGGACACCTTCGCGCTGTACCTGAAGACCAAGAATTTCCACTGGCACATGTCCGGGCCGCGCTTCCGCGACCTGCACCTGCTGCTCGACGAGCAGGGTGAGCAGATCTTCGCTACCACCGACGATATCGCCGAGCGCGTGCGCAAGATCGGTGGCACGACCATCCGTTCCATCGGCCACATCGCCCGCCTGCAGCGGATCTCCGATAACGACGCCGACTTCGTGACGCCGCAGGACATGCTCGCCGAACTGCGCGACGACAACATGCGCCTCGCCGGTTTCCTGCGCGAG
>DATNJP010000069.1:0-7144 GCA_035603855.1 Luteibacter sp.
AAGGCACCCGAACCGATCTGGCTCACGCAATCACCCGTCGTCACATCGAACGCGTGGCCGAGGACGTTGCCGAAGGCGGGTTGCAGGCGCCGTGCCTGGGTCGCGATGTCCGCCTGATCGCGCGCCAGGAAGCGCAGCGTGGGAAGCCGTTCCGCGAGTCGATCGGGATCGCGATACAGCGTCAGCGTCGCCTCGATAGCGGCGAGGCGAAGTTTGTCCACGCGCAGCGCGCGCTTCAGCGGATTGCGATTGATCGCCTCGATGAGCACGCGGTCGCCGACGATGAAACCGGCCTGCGGACCCCCGAGCAATTTGTCGCCGGAAAAGGTGACCAGTCGCGCACCCTCGGCCACGGCTTCCCGCACGGTGGGTTCGCGTGCGAGGCCGTAGTGCGACAGATCGACGAGGCTGCCGGAACCGAGATCGTTCAGTAATGGCACGCCGGCGGCGTCGGCGATGGTGGCGAGTTCATGCGCGCCGACTTCGGCGGTGAAGCCCTGGATGCGGTAATTCGAGGTGTGCACCTTGAGCACGATGCCGGTGCGTTCGTTCAGTGCATCGCGATAGTCCGCCGCATGGGTGCGGTTGGTGGTACCCACCTCGACCATGTTCGCGCCGGCCCGAGCCATGATGTCGGGCATGCGAAAGGCGCCGCCGATCTCGATCAATTCACCGCGAGAGACCACGGCTTCGCGACCCAGCGCGAACGTGTTGAGGCAGAGCAGCACCGCGGCGGCATTGTTGTTGACCACGGTGGCATCGTCGGCCCCGGTCAACTCGCGGAGCAGGCCGCGCAGGTGATCGTCGCGCTCACCGCGCGCGCCGGCATCCAGATCGTATTCGAGCGCGACGGCGTGGCGCATGGCGGCCACCGCGGCCTCGATGGCCGCCTCGGCCAGCACGGCGCGGCCGAGGTTGGTGTGCAGGACCGTGCCCGTGAGATTGAACAGGGGGCGCAATCCGGGCATGCGCGAATCCAGCAGGCCCTGCGCCCGCCGTGCGACTTCATTCGCGCTGGGCGCCGCGGCGGGCACCACACGGAGGTGCTCCCGTGCTTCATCCAGCGCCTGGCGAATGGCGTCCGTCGTGGCGACGCGTCCGTGGCGTTCGAGCAACACGACCGCTTCCGCGGTCGCCAGCACCGTGGCGACCGCGGGGAGGTGGCGCAGCGAGGTTGCCTGGGAGTCGGCCATGAAGGGTTCCAATGACTTCCCCGGGCGGACGCTCGGGTCGACTCGTATGCTGCGTTGCCGGGGGGAACGGGTCAATCCGTGTCTTCGGTTTCCCCGGCCAGCAGGAGGGAATTGGGGGCGTGCCGGGCGAAGCCTTCCTCGGCGACCATCAGGTCCAGTCCCAGCGAGGCGAGGTCGTCCGCATAGGGGTCGGCTTGCATGTCCTGCATCTGGAACAGCAGCTTCGAATACGTATGGCAGTCGGCGCAGGTTTCGGCCTTCACGACCCCGGCGTCGCCTTCGATGGACTGCAAGGACAGGTGGCGTGTGCCGGCGCAGGTGATGCACACGGCGCGCACGTGGTTCCACGCCGTGGAGCACAGCGTGCAATACAGGTAGCGGGTGCCCGGCGTGGTGCCGCTGGCGGTGATCAGGCCGGCGACTGACGGGGATCCGCAGCAAGGGCAGAGGCTGCGCTCCTCGAGCAGGCGCAGGTCGTCCGTGACGAGCCGCGACGCCGACACCGTGAAATAGACCTGGAGGGCGGCGGCAACGTACACGGCGGCGCCGGCATCCGCTTCGGCCACGCGACCGCGCAGGAAGTTGTCGGCCAGCTTGTCGATCGACGCGGCGTCGCTGCCACGCAGGTGGTCCATGGCATCGAGGGCGGGCGGAGGCAGTTCGTCGCGGTCGACGCTGTCGAGCAGCAGGGTCAATCCGTCACGCCACGCCGCGTCGCGGCGATGACCATCGGCCGCCAGGGGTGGCAGCCGCGATTCGATGGATCGGGCGACCGTGGCCTGGTCGACCGTGCCCGAGGGAGCCAGCGCGGTGGCGACCGCATGCTGTGCCCTGGACAGGCCCGCCATGAAGCGCAACCAGGCATCCATGGGATGCCCGGTGGCGAGTTGGTCCAGGCGTTTCGCGGTGGCGGAGAAGCGCCTGGCCGGATCCGGCAGAAGGATCGGATCCGGCGCCTTCACGCCGGCATGGGATGGGCCACTCCATTTCGCATTCGGTGGTGCTTCGGCTTGCTTCACGGATTCTTCCTGGGAGGCGCCGTCTTGATGCGATGGCCGGACACCAGTTGGTAAAACCACTTGCGGTGGTGATGGTAGGCCCAGCCTGGGGTCACATAGCCCTGCGTCATGCTGCGCACCGATTCGCGGATCCAGATGGCGGCGTACACATGGGCGATCCAGACCAGGATCGCGGCCAACGCGGCCAGGCTGTGGATCAGTATCGCGACGCGTTGCACTTCGATCGAGGTGGCCTCGCCGAAATACACTTCCCAGATCAGCAGGCCGGTGATGAACAGCACGGGGATCAGCAGCGTCATCGCCCAGAACACCGCCTTCTGGCCGGCGTTGTTGCGACCGACCGGAGGAACGTGTTCGTCGTCGTTCTGCGCGACCTGAACAATGGACTTCGACCATTCGACGTCGTCGCGGTTCGGGATGTTGACCCGCCAGAACTGGATGATCATGCCGATCCAGCTGATGACCAGCAGGACGCCAAACCACGGATGCGCCGCACGCGCCCACTGGCCTCCACCGAAGAGTCCCGAGAGGAAGTACAGGATCGGGTGGAACATCGACAGGCCCGAAAGAACCAGCAGGATGAAAAGGCCCGCGTTGATCCAGTGGTTGACCCGGTTCGCGGTGGTGTAGCGGGTGATGGCGTTCCTTGGGCGGGTCATGGCGACGTCTCCTCGGACTCACGTGCTTCGCGCTCGATGCGTGCGGCCTCGGCCTCGTCTTCCTCCGTCACCTCATTCGGTCCGACGGTGATCCAGTGGAAGAAGCCGGCGACGGCGGCGAAAGCGATGCCTGCTACCGCAAGCGGCTTGATGATGCCCTTCCACGCCTGGACGACCGGACTGATCCGGGGTTTGTCGGGCAGGCCGGAATACAGCGACGGCTTGTCGGCGTGGTGCAGCACATACATCACGTGCGTGCCGCCGACTTCCTTGGGGTCATACAGGCCGGCGTTCTCGAAGCCGCGCGATTTCAGGTCCTGGATGCGCTCGCCCGCCCAGTGGGTCATGTCGGCTTTGGAACCGAACATGATCGCGCCGGTGGGGCAGGCCTTGACGCAGGCAGGCTCCAGCCCGACCGACACGCGGTCGGAACACAGCGTGCACTTGTACGACTTGTGATCCGTCTTGCTGATGCGCGGCACATCGAAGGGGCAACCCTTCACGCAGTAGCCGCAGCCGATGCACTTGTCGCTGATGAAGTCGACGATGCCGTTCGCATACTGGACGATCGCACCGGGCGCCGGGCAGGCCTTCAGGCAGCCCGGGTCCTCGCAATGCATGCAGCCGTCCTTGCGGATCAGCCACTCGAGGTTGCCTTTTTCGTTCTCGTACTCGGCGAACTTCATCAGCGTCCACACGCTCGGGCCGAGATCCATCGGATTCTCGTAGGACCCCTCGAAGTGACCGATTTCCGGACGCAGGTCGTTCCATTCCATGCACGCCGACTGGCACGCCTTGCAGCCGATGCAGCGGCTGACGTCGATCAGCTTGGCGACCTGGTCCTCGTGGCTGCGCGCCACGGGAGGCGTCATCGTCGACGCCGAGCGCCGGACATAGTCTTGTGATTGCAGGTCTGACATGTCTATGGCCTCAGGCAGCGACGGGTGCGCTGGTCTTTTCGACGTTGACCAGGAACGCCTTGAATTCCGGCGTCTGCGTGTTGGCGTCGCCGACCGATGGCGTCAGCGTGTTGGCGCCATAGCCCTTCCGCGCCTGGCCGGTGAAGCCCCAGTGCAGCGGCACGCCGATGACATGCGTCGGCTTGCCGTCGACCGTGAGCGGTTTGATGCGCTTGGTCACATAGGCCTTGCACACCACCTCGCCTCGCTTGGAGGACACCTTGACCCAGCCGCCCTGTTCGATGCCTTTCTCCTTCGCCAGGACTTCGCCGATCTCCACGAATTCCTCCGGCTGGAGGATCGCGTTGATCAACGCGTGCTTGGTCCAGAAATGGAAATGCTCGGTCAGGCGGTACGTGGTCGCCACGAACGGGAAATCCTTCGCGTTGCCGAACGACGCACGATCGTCGGGGAACACGCGGGCCACGGGGTTGGAGTTCACCTTCGGGTGCAGCACGTTCTCCACCGGGGATTCCAGCGGTTCGTAGTGCTCCGGGAACGGACCCTCGGTCATCATGTCGCGGGAGAACAGGCGGGCCATGCCTTCCGCATTCATGATGAAGGGACCGACGCCGTCGGATGGCTTCACCGTGGGACCGTAGTCGGGCACGTCGAGGCCGACCCAGCGCGTGCCATTCCACTCGATGACGGGCTTCTTCGGGTTCCAGGCCTTGCCGTCGAGATCCGCGCTGGCACGGTTGTAGAGAATGCGCCGGTTGGCCGGCCACGCCCATGCCCAGTTCGGAGCGATGCCTTGCTCGCGCGGGTCCGTGGCGTCGCGGCGGGCCATCTGGTTGCCCTTCTCCGTGAACGAACCCGTGAAGATCCAGCAACCGGCCGCCGTGGTGCCGTCGTCGCGCAGCTGCGCGAAGGCATCGAGCAGGGTGCCGCCCTTCGTCGTCACGCCGGTCGTCGCGTCGGTGATGTCGACCAGCGCGCGGCCGTTCATTTCCTTCGCCAGTTCTTCCGGGTCCGGTGCGATCGGGTTGGTGTACTTCCAGGTCATGTTGAGGATGGGATCGGGGAAGGCACCGCCTTCCTTGCGATACATCTCGCGCAGGCGATGGAAGATGCCGCTCATGATCCAGATGTCGGACATCGCCTCGCCCGGACCCTCGGCCGCCTTCCAGTGCCACTGCAACCAGCGCGCCGAATTGACCAGCGAACCGTTCTCTTCGGCAAAGCAGGTGACGGGCAACTGGAACACCTCGGTCTGGATGTCGGAGGGCTTGGCCGGGTTCTGCGGACCGAAGTCCTGCCAGAAACGCGACGTCTCCGTATCCAGCGGATCCATGGTGACGAGGAACTTCAGCTTGCTGAGACTGCGGCGGATCTTGCCGCGGTCCGGGAACGCCTGCAGGGGATTGAAGCCCTGGCAGATGTAGCCGGTCATCTCGCCCTTGTTCATCATTTCGAAGGCGCGAATGATGTCGTACAGCGGCACGTCGAGCTTCGGCAGCCAGTCGTACGCCCAGTTGTTTTCCGCCGTCGCGGCATCGCCGAACAACGACTTCTGCAGGCTGACGACGAACTTGCGGTAGTTCTGCCAATAGCTGGTCTGGCCGGCACGCAGCGGCTTGAACTGCTTCGTCTTCATGTACTCGTCGAAGCTGGTCTCCTTGTCGTTCGGCAGGGTCAGGTAACCCGGCATCTGGTTGGAGAGCAGGCCGACGTCGGTCAATCCCTGGATGTTGGAATGCCCACGCAACGCGTTCATGCCGCCACCGGCGACACCGATGTTGCCCAGCAGCAGCTGGACCATCGCCATCGCGCGGATGTTCTGCGCACCCACCGAATGCTGCGTCCAGCCGAGCGCGAACAGGCAGGTCATGGCCTTGTCGGGCGCGGCGGTGCTGGCGAACAGCTCGCAGATATGCAGGAACTTGTCCTGCGGCGTGCCGGTGATGCGCGAAACCATTTCCGGCGTGTAGCGATCGACGTGTTGCTTCAACAGGTTGATGACGCAGCGCGGGTCCTGCCACGTGTCGTCGCTCTTGGCGAAGCCCTGTTCGTCGAGTTCGTAGTCCCAGCTCGATTTGTCGTAACTATGGGTCTCGTCGTTGAAGCCGCTGAACAACCCTTCGTTGAAGGCGAAACCGTCCTTCACGATGAGGCTGGCGTTGGTATAGGCGCGCACGTACGCATGCTGGATCGTGTCTTTCTCCAGCAGGTAACGCATCACGCCATTGAGGAACGCGATGTCGGTGCCCGGACGGATCGGGGCGTAATAGTCGGCGACCGAAGCGGTACGGGTGAAGCGTGGATCGACGACGATGAGCTTCGCACCGTTCTCGATCTTCGCCTCGATCACCCATTTGAAGCCGCACGGATGCGCCTCGGCGGCATTGCCACCCATGACGATAACGACATTGGCATTACGGATGTCCTGCCAGGTGTTGGTCATCGCACCGCGACCGAATGATGGGGCCAGACTGGCCACCGTCGGTCCGTGTCAGACGCGCGCCTGGTTGTCGAACACCACCATGCCGAGGGAGCGGGCCACCTTCCAGGTCAGGAACGCCGTTTCGCTGGAGGATGCCGAGGCGGCGAGCATGCCGGTGCTCAGCCAGCGGTTGACGGTGGTACCCGCCGCGTTCTGGGCAATGAAATGCTTGTCGCGGTCCTCCTTCATCAACCGCGCGATGCGGTCCAGCGCGAAGTCCCAGGACACTTCCTTGAACTCGCTGCCGCCCGGCTCGCGGTAGCGCGGCGCTTTCAGGCGGGTGGGGGCATGCACGATATCGAGCAGGGCCGAACCCTTCGGGCACAGGGTGCCGCGGTTCACCGGGTGGTCCGGATCGCCTTCGATATGGATGATGTTGGAGAGGGCATTCTTGGCACGGTCGCCCATGCTGTAGATGAGAATGCCGCAGGCGACCGAGCAGTAGGTGCAGGTGTTACGCGTTTCGGTCGCATGCGTGAGCTTGAAGGGCCGCACGGCAGCGGCTTGCGCCACCCCCGAAGCCCCAAAGCCAAGCATGCCCATGCTCGACGCTGCCAGGCCTAGGCCTGTGAACTTGATGAACTCGCGGCGGGTCATTGCCATCGCAAGAGCTCCCGGGAATTTGGCTAGACATGCCGTTTTTTGTACAAACGGCGCCGTTGCTGAAAACGACGGGATCCACCCCGTTGTCTGTCCAAAACGGTAGCATGCCGGGGTGATGGGGTCGATGACGTTTTTGCTTTATTAGACCTTGGTATGACTGGGGTTTTTTTGGCGCACTTGTTCGGGAAGGGCTCGCCTTGCGGCCTCGCGGTAGCGCTCGTACGTGGTCGGAGCCGCCGGGCGGCACCCTCACCGCGAGCACGTCGGC
>DATNJP010000070.1:0-13288 GCA_035603855.1 Luteibacter sp.
TGCGCCTGGTGCTGGAGATGGACGGCGAGACGATCGTCCGCGCCGATCCGCACATCGGCCTGCTGCACCGTGGCACCGAGAAGCTGGCCGAGTCCAAGCCGTTCAACCAGTCCATCGGTTACATGGATCGCCTCGACTACGTCTCGATGATGTGCAACGAGCACACTTACGTGCTGGCCATCGAGAACCTGCTCGGCATCGAGGCCCCCATCCGTGCGCAGTACATCCGCACGATGTTCGACGAGATCACCCGCATCCTCAACCACCTCATGTGGGTGGGTTCGAACGCGCTCGATCTCGGGGCCATGGCCGTCTTCCTCTACGCGTTCCGTGAGCGCGAAGAACTGATGGACGTCTACGAGGCGGTGTCCGGCGCGCGCATGCACGCCACGTACTACCGTCCGGGCGGCGTCTACCGCGACCTGCCGGAGCAGATGTCGAAGTATCGCGAGTCGCCGTGGCACAAGGGTACCGACCTGAAGCGCCTTAACGCCTGGCGCGAAGGCTCGATGCTGGACTACCTCACGGAGTTCACCAACGACTTCCCGGCGCGCGTCGACGAGTACGAGTCGCTGCTGACGAACAACCGTATCTGGAAGCAGCGTACGGTCGGCATCGGCGTCATTCCACCCGAGAAGGCGCAGGCCTGGGGCATGACCGGTGCCATGCTGCGCGGTTCGGGTATCGCCTGGGATCTTCGCAAGAAGCAGCCGTACGCCGCCTACGCGAACATGGAATTCGACATTCCGGTGGGCGTCAACGGCGACTGCTACGACCGTTACCTGGTCCGCGTCGAAGAAATGCGTCAGTCGAACAACATCATCAAGCAGTGCGTGGCGTGGCTGAAGGCCAACCCGGGCCCGGTGATGGTGCAGAACTACAAGGTCGCGCCGCCCAGTCGTGAAGAAATGAAAAACGACATGGAAGCGCTCATCCACCACTTCAAGCTCTTCACCGAGGGCTATGGCGTGCCGGCGGGTGAGACCTATTCCGCCGTCGAAGCGCCGAAGGGTGAATTCGGCTGCTACCTCGTGTCCGACGGTGCGAACAAGCCTTTCCGCGTGCATCTGCGCGCGCCCGGTTTCGCGCACCTGTCTTCCATGGACGCGATCGTGAGGGGCCACATGCTCGCCGACGTCGTCGCGATGATCGGCACCTACGATCTCGTCTTCGGCGAAGTCGACCGCTAAGTCGACGGAGTGAACTGAATCATGAAAGCCACCGGTCATTTCGAGCAGGTGAAGGACGTCGATCCTCTCGTCGTGCTCAACGATCACACCCGTAGCCACATCGACCATTGGGTGACCAAGTTCCCGCCGGATCGCAAGCGCTCGGCGCTGATCCAGTCGCTGATGGCGGCGCAGGAACAGAACGTCGGTTACCTCACGGACGAACTGATCACCGCGGTCGCGAAGTACCTCGACCTGCCGGCGATCTGGGCCTACGAGGTCGCGAGCTTCTACTCGATGTTCGAGACCAAGCCCGTCGGCCGCAACAACGTCGCCATCTGCACCAACATCTCCTGCTGGTTGAACGGTGCCGAAGGCCTCGTTCGCCATTGCGAGAAGAAGCTCGGCATCAAGACCGGCGAGAGCACGGCCGATGGCCGTATCTATCTCAAGCAGGAAGAGGAATGCCTGGCCGCATGCGCCGGCGCCCCGATGATGGTCGTCAACGGTCACTACCACGAGAAGCTGACGGCCGATTCGGTCGACGCCATTCTCGACGGTCTGAAGTGAGGTAAGGGCAATGGCTAGCAGCACTGGTCCGGTCGGACCCGCACCGCAGGAACACCAGGTCGTCTACACGACCCTGCATTTCGAAAAGCCCTGGGCCCTCGACAGCTACGAGAAGGTCGATGGTTACAAGGCGTGGCGCAAGATCCTGGCCGAGAAGCCGGATCCGGCCGCGCTGATCGAAGAGATCAAGAAGAGCGCGCTGCGTGGTCGCGGCGGCGCCGGCTTCCCGACGGGCCTGAAGTGGTCCTTCATGCCGCGCACGGCACCGGGCCAGAAGTACATCCTGTGCAACTCGGACGAATCCGAGCCGGGCACGTGCAAGGACCGTGACATCCTGCGCTTCAACCCGCATGCGGTCATCGAAGGCCTGGCCATCGCCTGCTACTGCACGGGCTCCACCGTCGCCTACAACTACCTGCGTGGCGAATTCCATCACGAGCCGTTCGAGCACATCGAAGAGGCCCTGAAGGAAGCGTACGCCGCGGGCCTGCTCGGCAAGGACATCGCCGGTTCGGGCATCGACGTCGACATCTACAACGCCCTCGGCGCTGGTGCCTACATCTGCGGCGAAGAAACCGCGCTGATGGAATCGCTGGAAGGCAAGAAGGGCCAGCCGCGCTTCAAGCCGCCGTTCCCGGCCGGCTTCGGTCTGTATGGCCGTCCGACCACGATCAACAACACCGAGACCTATGCCTCGGTGCCGGCGATCCTGCGCAACGGCGCGGAGTGGTTCCTCAACATCGGCAAGCCGAACAACGGCGGCCCGAAGATCTTCTCGGTCTCCGGCCACGTGGCGAACCCGGGCAACTTCGAGATCCGCCTCGGCACGCCGTTCTCCGAACTGCTGCAGATGGCCGGCGGTATCCGCGGCGGCAAGAAGCTCAAGGCGTGCATCCCCGGCGGCTCCTCGATGAAGGTGCTGCCGGCCGAGAAGATCATGGAATGCACCATGGACTACGACTCGCTGCAGAAGGCGGGTTCGGGTCTGGGTTCGGGCGCCGTGATCGTGATGGACGAGACCACCTGCATGGTCCGCGCCTGCCATCGCATCGCGCGCTTCTACAAGGCGGAGTCGTGTGGCCAGTGCACCCCGTGCCGCGAAGGCACCGGCTGGATGTACCGCGTGCTGTCACGCATCGTCGAGGGCAAGGGCACGCAGGACGACCTGCATCGCCTGAAGGCCGTCGCCGGCCAGATCGAAGGCCACACCATCTGCGCCTTCGGCGAAGCCGCCGCATGGCCGGTGCAGGGCTTCCTGTACCACTTCTGGCACGAATTCGAATACTACGTGGAGCACGGCCGTTCGATCGTTGACGGCCCGGCTGACACGGTCACCACTGGAGTCGCTGCATGAGTGCGCAGCCCGTAGCCAATGCCGCGCCGGACCTCGTCAACATCGAGATCGACGGCGTTCCGGTGCAGATAGCCAAGGGGTCGATGATCATCCAGGCGGCCGACGCCGTCGGGATTCCCATCCCGCGTTTCTGCTATCACCGCAAGCTCGCGATCGCCGCCAACTGCCGCATGTGCCTGGTGGAAATCGAGAAGATGCCCAAGCCGGCGCCGGCCTGCGCCACGCCGGTGGGCGAGGGCATGAAGGTCTTCACGCGTTCGGACAAGGCGCTCAAGTCGCAGCGCAACGTGATGGAATTCCTGCTCATCAACCATCCGCTCGACTGCCCGATCTGCGACCAGGGCGGCGAGTGCGAACTGCAGGACGTCTCGCTGGGTTACGGCCGTTCGGTGTCGCGCTACAACGAGCGCAAGCGCACCGTCGCCGACGAGAACCTCGGCCCGTTGATCGCGACCGAGATGACCCGCTGCATCCAGTGCACGCGTTGCGTCCGTTTCACCGGCGAGATCGCTGGCACGTACGAACTCGGTGGCATGAGCCGCGGCGAGAACCTCGAGATCGGCACGTACATCGGCAAGACCATCGAGAGCGAACTGTCGGGCAACATCATCGACGTCTGCCCGGTCGGCGCGCTGACCAACAAGCCGTTCCAGTTCCAGGCCCGCGCCTGGGAACTGATCGCGCGCCCGTCCGTCGCTTACCACGACGCGCTGGGTTCCAACCTGTGGATGCACACCCGTCGCGGCGAAGTGCTGCGCAACGTGCCGCGCGACAACGAAAGCATCAACGAGTGCTGGCTGTCGGACCGTGACCGCTACAGCCACCAGGGCCTCTACGCCGCCGATCGCGTCAAGGCGCCGATGGTCAAGCGCAACGGCCAGTGGTCGGTCACCACGTGGGACGACGCGCTGTCGGTCGCGAAGGAAGCGCTGAAGAGCGTCGCCGGTTCCGACCTCGGCGTGCTGGTGCACGGCGCCACGTCGAACGAGGAGGGCGAGCTGATCGTCCGTCTCGCGCGCGGCCTGGGCAGCGCCCATGTCGACCACCGCCTGCGTCAGCTCGACTTCGCCGACAACGCTTTCGCCAAGCCGTTCGCCTCGACCATCGCGTCGATCGAGACGGTGAAGGCCGCGCTGCTGGTCGGTTCGGACCTGCGCCACGAAGTGCCGCTGCTCAACCATCGCATCCGCCAGGCGGTGAAGAAGGGCGCCAAGGTCTTCGCGGTCAATCCGGCCCACTTCAACTTCAACTACCCGCTGGCCGGCGAGTCCGTCGCCGCGCCGCAGGCGCTGGTGAACGAGCTGCTGATCCTGGCCAAGGCCGCCAGCGAGAACGGTGCCGCGGTGCCGGAAGCGATCGGTCCGGCCCTCAACGGCATCGAGACCACCGACGCGCACCGCGACGCCTTCAAGGCGTTGTCGGATAACGCGGTGGTGATCCTCGGCCACGCCGCGGCGACCCATCCGGAAGCGTCGTGGCTGCGTGCCATCGCCCGCTTCATCGCACAGGCCGCCGGTGCGGCGTTCAACGAGATCCCGGTCGGCGCGAACGCGCTGGGCCTGGCCTCGGTCGGCGTGCTGCCGACCGCGGGCGGTCTCGATGCGCGCGCCATGCTGGCGCAGCCGCGCAAGGGTTACATCCTCTACAACGTCGAGCCGCCGCACGACTTCGCCGATGGCGCCCTCGCGCAGCAGGCGATGCACTCGGCGCAGACGGTGGTGGCCTTCGCGGCCTACGCCAGCGACGCGCTGAAGGACTCGGCCGACGTGATCCTGCCCATCGGCCTCACGCCGGAAATCGACGCCACCCTGGTGAACGTCGAAGGCAATGCGCAGACCGTGCTCGCCGGTGCGAAGGCGCCGGGTGACGCGCGTCCGGGCTGGAGGGTGCTGCGCGCCCTCGGCGGCATGCTGGGTCTGCCGGGCTTCGAGTTCGAAGACCTCGCCGGCCTGCGCGACGGGCTGACCGAGCGTGCGTCGGAAGTCCGTGCGCAGCTCGCGCAGCGTTCGTCGGGCGTGACCTTCTCGCGACTGGCGACCACGCCGATCTACCGCACCGATGCGGTCCTGCGCCGCGCCGGTGCGTTGAACGCGCATCCGCTGAACCGTCCGGCCGCCATCCGCCTCAACGCGGACGACGCGGGCAAGCTCGGCCTGGCCGAGGGCGCCAACGCCCGCGTCGGCGACGCCGTGCTGCCCGTGGCGATCGATGCCGCGGTGCCCACGGGCGCCGCGTGGATCGAAGCCGCGCATTCCGAAACCGCCATGCTGCCCCCGTACGGCGCGGCCATCACTTTGAGCAAGGCATAAACCATGGGTCAGCAACTCTGGGACCACCTGTTGATGCCCGTGCTGTTCATCGTGGCGATCGTCCTTCCGCTGATCATCGCGGTGGCCATGTTCGTCTACTGGGAACGCAAGGTCATCGGTTGGATGCACGTGCGCATGGGGCCGAACAAGGTCGGTCCCCTCGGCCTGCTTCAGGCCTTCGCGGACGTGGTCAAGCTCCTGATCAAGGAAGTGATCCTTCCGACCAACGCGAACAAGTTCCTCTACTACCTGGCACCGATGCTGGCCCTGGTGCCCGCGCTGGCCGCCTGGGCGGTGGTGCCGTTCGGTCCGGAAACCGTGCTCGCCAACGTCAACGCCGGCGTGCTCTACCTGCTCGCGATGACCTCGATGGGCGTGTACGGCATCATCCTGGCCGGTTGGTCGTCGAACTCGCGCTACGCGATGCTCGGTGCCATGCGCGCCGCGGCGCAGGTCATCTCGTACGAACTGGCGATGGGCATGTCCATCGTCTGCGTGCTGGTGCTGACCGGTAGCCTGAACCTCACGGCCATCGTGAACGGCCAGAGCGGCAACTTCTTCGACTGGTACTGGCTGCCGCTGCTGCCGGTGTTCGTCATCTACTTCGTCTCGGGCGTCGCCGAAACCAACCGCGCGCCGTTCGACGTGGCGGAAGGCGAGTCGGAAATCGTCGCGGGCTTCCACGTCGAATACTCCGGCTCCGCGTTCGCGATCTTCTTCCTCGCCGAGTACGCCAACATGATCCTGGTGAGCTTCCTCACCTCGATCCTGTTCATGGGCGGCTGGCTGTCGCCGTTCCCGGAATCCTGGGGCGTCATCGGCCACGGTGGGTTCCACTGGCTCTTCATCAAGGCCTTCATCTTCGCCTTCCTGTTCCTGTGGTTCCGCGCGAGCTTCCCGCGCTACCGCTATGACCAGATCATGCGCCTGGGTTGGAAGGTCTTCATCCCCATCACCATCGTCTGGGTCCTCGTCGCCGGCTGCATGAAGTATTTCGGCTGGGTCCATATCGGCACGGGAGCCTGAAAGCCATGACCCGCGTAACCCATTATTTCAAGAGCCTTCTGCTCATCGAACTGTTCCAGGGCATGGCGCTGACCATGCGCTACATGTTCAAGCCGAAGTACACGATGCGCTACCCGATGGAGCACATCCCCAAGTCGAACCGCTTCCGCGGCCTGCACGCCCTGCGCCGTTACGCCAACGGTGAAGAGCGCTGCATCGCGTGCAAGCTGTGCGAGGCGGTGTGCCCGGCCCTGGCCATCACGATCGATTCGGCTCCGCGCGCCGAGGACGGCCAGCGCCGTACCACGCGCTACGACATCGATCTGTTCAAGTGCATCTTCTGCGGTTTCTGCGAAGAGAGCTGCCCGGTGGATTCGATCGTCGAGACGCACGTGCACGAGTACCACTTCGAGCATCGTGGCGAGAACGTGGTGACCAAGGGCCAGCTGCTGGCCATCGGTGACCGTTTCGAGCAGGACATCGCTGCCGCCCGCGCTCAGGACGCGGCTTACCGCTGAGCGCCGAAGAGACCTATGCGATGAATAACGATCTGCTCCAACTCATCTGTTTCTACCTCTTCGCGGCCGTATCCGTCGTCGGCGCGTTGATGGTCATCACCGTGAAGAACTCGGTTCACGCCGTGCTCTCGCTGGTGCTGACCTTCTTCAGCATGGCCTGCGTCTGGCTGCTGGCCGAAGCGGAGTTCCTGGCCATTGCCCTCGTCGTCGTCTACGTCGGCGCGGTGATGGTGCTGTTCCTCTTCGTGGTCATGATGCTCGACATCAAGCAGGAGCAGGTCCGCGAGGGCTTCATCCGCTACCTGCCGGTGGGCATCATCGTGGCCCTGGTCATGCTGGTCGAAATGCTGGCGATGATCGGCGTCAAGGCGATGCACGCGCACACGCTCGGTCCGAACCCGGCCGGTGAGTCGAACGTCGCGTGGCTGGGCCAGGCCCTGTACACCGAGTTCCTGCTGCCGTTCGAGATCGCCGCGCTGATCCTCACCGTGGGTATCGTCGCCGCCGTGGCCCTGACCCTGCGTCAGCGCGCCGGTGTGCGCCATCAGACCGCCTCGCAGCAGGTTGCCGTCAACGCCGTCGACCGCGTCCGCGTGGTCAAGGTGGCCAGCGAACAGATGGCTTCCGTCAGCCCGGCCCCGGTTGTCGTGCCGCCGCAGGAGAACGCTCCGTGATCACGCTTTCCCATTACATCGTCCTCGGCGCGATCCTCTTCTGTATCGCCGTCGCCGGCCTGTTCATCAACCGCAAGAACGTGATCGTGCTGCTCATGGCGATCGAGTTGATGCTCCTGGCGGTGAACACCAACTTCGTGGCCTTCTCGCGCTTCTTCGGCGACGTGGGCGGCCAGGTGTTCGTGTTCTTCATCCTCACCGTGGCCGCGGCGGAATCCGCCATCGGCCTGGCGATCCTGGTCCTGCTGTTCCGCAATCGCAGCACGATCAACGTCGCCGAAATCGACAGCATGAAGGGTTGATCCGATGAGTCTCTCGCTTTCAATCCTGCTGACGATCGCCCTCGCACCGCTGGTGGGTTCGATCCTGGCCGGCCTGTTCGGCAAGCTGATCGGCCGGGCAGGGGCGCACACCGCGACCCTGCTTGGCGTCGCGATCGCCTGCGGCCTGTCGTTCTACGTGCTCTACCAGCTGGTCTGGGGCGGCGCGCAGAACTTCAACCAGGACGTCTACACCTGGTTCCAGATCGGCCAGTACCACGCTTCCGTCGGCTTCATGGTCGACCGCCTCACCGCCATGATGATGGTGGTGGTCACCTTCGTGTCGCTGCTGGTGCATCTGTACACCATCGGCTACATGGCGGAAGACCCGGGCTACCAGCGTTTCTTCAGCTACATCTCCCTGTTCACCTTCTCGATGTTGATGCTCGTCATGAGCAACAACTTCATGCAGCTGTTCTTTGGCTGGGAAGCGGTGGGCCTGGTGTCGTACCTGCTGATCGGCTTCTGGTACAAGCGCCCGACGGCGATCTTCGCCAACCTCAAGGCCTTCCTGGTCAACCGCGTGGGCGACTTCGGTTTCCTGCTCGGTATCTCGGCGATCCTGTACTTCATGGGCACGCTGGATTACCAGACCGCCTTCGACCACGCGCCCGAGCTGGTCGGCAAGACGCTGCAGATCACCCAGAACCACGCCTGGGACGCCGCGACCGTGATCGGCATCCTGCTGTTCATCGGCGCGATGGGCAAGTCCGCCCAGGTGCCGCTGCACGTGTGGCTGCCGGACTCGATGGAAGGCCCGACCCCCATTTCGGCGCTGATCCATGCGGCCACGATGGTGACCGCGGGTATCTTCATGGTCGCCCGCATGTCGCCGCTGTTCGAGCTGACCGATGCGGCGCTGTCCTTCATCCTCGTGATCGGTTCGACCACGGCGCTGTTCACCGGCCTGATCGGTATCGTCCAGAACGACATCAAGCGCGTCATCGCGTACTCGACGCTGTCGCAGCTCGGCTACATGACCGTCGCGCTCGGCGTGTCCGCGTATAGCGGCGCGGTGTTCCACCTGATGACCCACGCCTTCTTCAAGGCGCTGCTGTTCCTCGGCGCCGGCTCGGTCATCATGGGCATGCACCACGAGCAGGACATGCGCTACATGGGCGGCCTGCGCAAGTACATGCCGGTCACCTGGATCACGATGTGGATCGGTTCGCTGGCCCTCGCCGGTACGCCGTTCTTCGCGGGCTTCTACTCGAAGGACGCGATCATCGAAGCCGTCGGCGAGTCGCATCGCTGGGGCGCCGGTTACGCTTACTTCTGCGTGCTGGCGGGCGTGTTCGTCACGTCGCTCTACAGCTTCCGCCTGCTGTACATGACCTTCCACGGGAAGGAGCGCTTCAGGGTCGAGCACAAGGCGCATGGTCACGGCCACGATGCGCACGCCGCTCACCATGACGACGCGCACGATGGCCACGACGTCGCCCACGACGACGACGATCATCACGGCACGCCGGGTGTGCTCGAGCACGCTCCGCACGAGTCGCCCTGGGTCGTCACCGTTCCGCTGGTGCTGCTCGCCATTCCGTCCGTGCTGATCGGCTTCTTCACCGTCGGTCCGATGCTGTTCGGCGACTGGTTCGGCAAGGCGATCCATGTGGATGAGGCCAATAACGTCCTCGGCGAACTCGCCCACGAATTCCACGGTGCGTTCGCGGCGGGTATTCACGGCTTCATCGCCGCCCCGTTCTGGCTGGCCTTCGCGGGCTTCGCTGTTGCGACCTACGTATACCTGTTCAACCCGTCCGTCGCCGACAAGGTGAAGAACGCGCTGAAGCCGGTGTACAACCTGCTCGACCACAAGTACTGGATCGATGAACTCTACTTCGCGGTGTTCGCGAAGGGCGGCGTGAAGCTGGGCGAAGGCCTCTCGAAGGTGGGCGATGGCGCCATCATCGACGGTGCCATCGTGAACGGCTCGGCCGGCCTCGTGCAGCGCATCGCCAGCGGCACCCGCCGCCTGCAATCCGGATTCCTCTTCCACTACGCGTTCGCCATGATCCTCGGTCTTATCCTGCTTCTCGGCGGGTACTGGCTGATCGGGCAATAAGGGAAACGAGCTATATGTCGAATCACTTGCTCAGCCTGTTGATCTGGCTCCCGGTCGTCGGCGCCATCCCGGTGCTGCTGGCCGGCGCCGGTCGCCCAGGCCTCGCCCGCTGGATCTCGCTGCTGGTCGCGGTTGCTACCTTCGCCGCCAGCCTTGCCCTCCTGCCTGCCTATGACGCCTCCACGGGCACTCTCCAGCTTGGCGAGTCGTTCGCCTGGATTCCGTCGCTGGGCATCAACTACTCGCTGGCGGTCGACGGTATCTCTGTCGCCCTGATCATCCTCACGACCTTCGTCCAGATCCTCGTGATCGTGGGCGCGTGGGAGATCATCCAGAACAAGCCGCACCAGTACATGGCGGCCATGCTTGTTCTCGAAGGCGCGATGATCGGCGTGTTCTGCGCCACGGACGCGATGCTGTTCTACGTGTTCTTCGAAGCCATGCTGATCCCGATGTTCGTCATCATCGGTATCTGGGGTGGCCCGCGCCGCGTCTACGCCACGCTGAAGTTCTTCATCTACACGTTCTTCGGCTCGATCTTCATGTTGATCGGCCTGATCTACCTGTATCACAAGACCGGCGGCAGCTTCGCCATCTCCGACATGGCCAACGTCCACCTGACGCTGACCGAGCAGAGCTGGCTGTTCTTCGCCTTCCTGCTGGGCTTCGCGATCAAGGTGCCGATGGTGCCGGTGCACACCTGGCTGCCGGATGCCCACGTCGAAGCGCCCACCGGCGGTTCGGTGGTGCTGGCGGCGGTGATGCTGAAGATCGGTGGCTACGGTTTCCTCCGTTTCAGCCTGCCGATCACGCCGGACGCTTCCCACCACTTCGCGTGGCTGGTCATCGTCCTCAGCCTGATCGCGGTCTGCTACATCGGTTATGTCGCGCTGGTCCAGCAGGACATGAAGAAGCTGGTGGCGTACTCGTCCATCGCGCACATGGGTTTCGTGACCCTGGGCATCTTCATCGCCTTCCTGCTGGTTCGCGAGACGAACAACCCTGAAGCCGCCCGCCTGGGCATGCAGGGTGCGATGGTGCAGATGATCTCGCACGGCTTCATCTCCGGCGCGATGTTCAGCTGCATCGGCGTGCTGTACGACCGCATGCATACGCGCCAGATCAAGGATTACGGTGGCGTCATCAACGTGATGCCGATCTTCGCCCCGTTCTACGTGCTGTTCGCCATGGCCAACAGCGGCCTGCCGGGCACCAGCGGTTTCGTCGGCGAGTTCATGGTCATCCTGGCCTCGTTCAGCGCCAACCCCTGGATCGCCCTGTTCGCCGCGTTCACCCTGATCATCGGTGCCGCCTACACGCTGTGGATGGTGAAGCGCGTGCTCTGGGGCAACATCACGAACAAGCACGTTGCGGAACTGACGGACGTCAACGGTCGCGAGATCTTCATGCTGAGCGCTTTCGCCGCCGGTGTGCTGGTCTTCGGCATCTGGCCCGAGCCGCTGGTCCACCTGATGGATGCCTCGGTTGCTCGTATCGTCGAGCAGCTGGCCATCACCAAAGTCTGAGCGGGAACTATCCATGCCGAGTATCAACGACATCCTGATCCTGCTCCCCGAGGTTTACCTCGTGGTCGCGGCTTGCGTGCTGCTCCTTCTGGATGCGTACCTGAAGCCGGGCCAGAAGGGCGCGGTCCATTGGCTCTCCATCCTGGTCCTGCTGATCGGCGCGTACCTCGTCGTCAGCGGCCAGCCGGCGACTTCGGTCACCGCCTTCAGCGGCATGTTCGTCCGCGACGGCGTGGCCGAGGTGCTGAAGCTGTTCTCGCTGCTTATCACCGCGATGATCTTCGTTTACGCGCGTCCGTACCTTAAAGAGCGGGCGATTCCGTTCGGCGAGTTCTACACGCTGACGATCTTCGCCACCGTGGGCATCATGTTCCTGGTGTCGGCGGGCAGCTTCGTGACCTCGTACCTCGGTCTCGAACTGCTGACGCTGTCCTCGTACGCGCTGGTGGCCCTGAATCGCGACTCGCAGCTGTCGTCGGAAGCGGCGATCAAGTACTTCGTACTGGGCGCACTGGCCTCGGGCATGCTGCTGTACGGCATGTCGATGGTCTACGGCGCCACGCATAGCCTCGACCTGCACACGATCCACGCCGCCATCGTTGGCACGGAGTGGAAGACCCTGCTGCTGTTCGGCCTGGTCTTCATCATCACGGGCATCGCCTTCAAGCTGGGTGCCGCCCCGTTCCACATGTGGATCCCGGACGTTTACCAGGGCTCGCCGACCGCCGTGACCGTGTTCATTGGCTCGGCGCAGAAGCTGGCCGCGTTCGGTATGGCCTACCGCCTGCTGTCGACCGGCATGGGCGATGCCGCCGGTGGCGCGACTGGCCTGGCCTCGCAGTGGCAGATGATGCTGGCCGTGCTGGCGGTGCTTTCGCTGGCGATCGGTAACCTCGTCGCCATCGTGCAGACCAACCTCAAGCGCCTGCTGGCCTATTCGACCATCTCGCACATGGGTTACCTGCTGATCGGTCTGGTGAACGCCAGCCCGGAGGGCTATTCGGCAGCGATGTTCTATGCCGTGAGCTACGCGCTGACCAGCGCCGCGGCGTTCGGCATGATCCTTGTGCTGTCGCGCTCGGGCTTCGAATGCGAGGAGATCGACGACCTGCGCGGCCTCAACCAGCGCTCGCCGTGGTTCGCCTTCATGATGCTGCTGGTGATGTTCTCGCTGGCCGGCGTCCCGCCGCTGTTCGGCTTCTTCGGTAAGCTGCTGGTGCTGAAGGCGGCCGTCGATGCGGGCATGTTGTGGCTGGCACTGGTCGGTGCCGTCGCCGCCATCATCGGCCTGTACTACTACCTGCGCGTGGTGAAGGTCATGTACTTCGACCAGCCGGCCGAAGGTACCGACGTCCGCGCCACGGCCGATGCGCCGGCCCGCTGGGTGCTGTCGATCAACGCGCTCGCGCTGCTGGTCCTCGGTTTCACCTGGGCACCGCTGCTGGCCTGGTGCCAGAGGGCCTTCGCGGGCTAAGCCTGTGGGGTAGGGTGATAGATAGAGGGCGCCGTTGATCGGCGCCCTTTTTCTTTGCTTCGAGTGGGCGGGCTCGCCTTCGGCCTCGCGGTTTGCTCGTCGTGCGGCGACATCGCAAGAGCCGGCGGGTACCACCCTCGGGGCCACGCCTGCGGCGACCCGGAAAGGAAGGGCCGCGAAGAGCGGCCGTTTATCTATTGCACTACGGGCCGGGTCGGGCTGCGAGTGGAGGTTTCCGATTCGACCTCCTGTCTCAGCGGAAACGGCCGGCCCTCCCTGGCCGGCCCCCTGCGGGCTTTTTCCA
>DATNJP010000071.1:0-3542 GCA_035603855.1 Luteibacter sp.
GGGCCTGGGCGATGCGCTGCGCATCACCATCGGCACCGGCAACGAGAACGATCGCGTGCTCGCCATCCTGCGGGCGGGAGTGGTCGCGTGAGCCGGAAGATCCTCTTCGTCGATCGCGACGGTTGCCTCATCGAGGAACCGGCCGACCACCAGATCGACAGCTACGAAAAGCTGGCGTTGCTGCCCGGCGTCATCGCTGCGTTGCAGCGCTGCATCGCCGCCGGTTACGAACTGGTGATGGTGACGAACCAGGACGGCCTCGGCACGTCGTCATTCCCGCAGGAGAGTTTCGACGGGCCGCACCAGTTGCTATTGCGCATCCTGTCCTCGCAGGGCATCACCTTCTGCGAGCAGCTGATCGATCGCAGCTTCGCGTACGAGAACCTCGACACGCGTAAGCCGGCAACGGGGCTGGCGCGGCACTGGCTCGCCGACGACAGCTGGAGCCGCCAGCAATCCGCGATGGTCGGCGACCGCGAGACCGACATGGCGTTTGCCACGAACATGGGCGTGCGCGGATTCCGCGTGGGGCCGGAGGGCGCCAGCTGGAAGGATGTCGCTCACGCTTTGCTCGACGCGCCGCGCAAGGCCGAGGTGCAGCGCAGGACGAAGGAAACCTCCATTCGCGTGAGCGTCGACCTGGATCGCGTCGCCGATCCGGTCGTGCATACGGGGCTCGGCTTCTTCGACCACATGCTCGAGCAGATCGGCAAGCACGGCGGTTTCGCCCTGAGCCTGCGCTGCGACGGCGATACGCACATCGACGAACACCACACCATCGAGGATTCCGCTCTGGCGCTGGGTCAGGCACTGCGCCAGGCCCTGGGCGACAAGCGTGGCATCGGCCGCTATGGCTTCGCGCTGCCCATGGACGAGAGCGCGGCACGCGCCGAGCTGGACCTGTCCGGTCGTCCCTACTTTGTCTTCGAGGGTACGTTCCCGCGCGATCGCGTCGGCGACGTGCCCACCGAACTCGTGCCGCATTTCTTCCGCTCGCTGTGCGAAACGCTGGGGGCGAACCTCCACCTCAGCGTGCACGGGGAGAACGCACACCACATGGTCGAAGGCTGTTTCAAGGTCGTAGCCCGGACGCTGCGCCAGGCGATCCGCCGGGAAGGCGAGGAACTGCCCAGCACGAAGGGAAGCCTGTGAAGCGCGTGGTTCTTGTCGATGCCGGTGGCACGAATATCGGCTCGGTGCGTTATGCCTTGCAGCGCCTCGGCACCGACGCGACGCTCACGTCCGACGCGGCGACGATCCGCGCGGCGAGTCACGTTATCCTGCCGGGCGTGGGCGCCGCGGGTCCGGGCATGCGCATGCTTCGCGAAGCGGGCCTCGTGGATGTACTGCGCGGCTTGACCCAGCCGGTGCTCGGTGTCTGCCTCGGCATGCAGTTGCTCTGTGAGCGCTCGGAAGAGGGCGATACCGAATGCCTTGGTGTCGTGCCCGCCACGGTTCGCCGCTTCGCGGAGGCACCCGGCCTTCGCGTGCCTCACATGGGCTGGAATCATCTACATCTCGCCACGTGCCACCCGCTGGTCGCCGGCTTGCGCGATGGCGACTCTGCATACTTCGTGCACAGCTATGCGGTGCCAACCGGCGACTACACCGTCGTGGCGAGTGATCACGGCGCGCCCTTCGCGGCCGTCATTGCCGCCGATAACTTCATGGGCATGCAGTTTCACCCCGAGCGATCCGCGGGCGTGGGCGCACAGCTCCTGCGGAATTTCCTTTCCCTATGACGCTTCCCATTCCCGCCATCGACCTGCGCGAAGGCAAGGTCGTCCGCCTGTTCCAGGGCGACTACGCGCAGCAGACGACCTTCGCCTTCGAGCCTGAAGCACTCGCCGCACGTTATGCCGACGAAGGCGCCACGTGGTTGCATGTCGTCGATCTGGACGGCGCGCGCAGCGGACGCTTCGGCAATCTCGCCACCATCGCCGGCATCGCTTCCGCGGGACGCCTTCGCGTGCAGGCGGGTGGCGGTATCCGTGACGAGGACGGCGTACGCCGCCTGCTGGAAGCGGGCGTGCATCGCGTCGTGGTCGGCAGCATGGCTATTCGGCAGCCTGATGCGGTAGCAGCTTGGATTGGCCGATACGGCGCGGAGCGCATTGTGCTGGCGCTGGACACGCGCTTCCGCGACGGCCTGTGGACCCTGCCCAGCGCAGGATGGACGGCCAATGAGACGCGTACGCTGGACGACCTCCTTCCGTGGTACGAAACCGCTGGTGCCCGCCACGTGCTGTGCACCGATATCGACCGCGACGGAACCATGAGCGGACCGAACACGGCGCTGTATCGTCATATCGCCGAGGTATCGCCAAGGCTTCATGTGCAGGCATCCGGCGGCGTCCGTTCGCTCGACGATATCTCCGGTCTCGCGCTGCAGGGCGTGGAAGGCGTGATCCTCGGACGCGCGTTGTTGCAGGGTGCTTTCAGCCTGCCCGATGCCTTCGCCGTCGCCGAGAAGGCCAGCGCATCATGCTGAGCCGCCGCATCGTTCCCTGCCTTGATGTGCGCGATGGCCAGGTGGTCAAGGGCGTGCGATTCCGCGACCACGTCGTAGTCGGCGAGATCGTCGAACTGGCCTTGCGCTATCGCGACGAGGGTGCCGACGAACTCGTGTTCTACGACATCACGGCGAGTCCGGAAGGGCGCCGCGTCGACCGCGACTGGGTGGAGCGCGTGGCCCGCGAAATCGATATTCCGTTCTGCGTGGCGGGTGGCATCCGCAGCGTCGACGACGCGCGCGAGGTGTTGCATGCGGGCGCGGACAAGATTTCCATCAACTCGCCCGCGCTGGAACGCCCCGAGCTCGTCGGCGAAATTGCCGATGCCTTCGGCGTGCAATGTGTCGTCGTCGGTGTGGACAGCCTGCGCGACGACGACGGCGAATGGCGCGTGCGCCAGTACACCGGCGATCCGTCGCGAACCCGGGCGCTGCGCAAGCGCACGCTTGACTGGATCGACGAGGTGCAGCGACTGGGCGCGGGCGAGATCGTGCTCAATTGCATGGGTACCGATGGCGTTCGCCGCGGTTACGACATCGAGCAGCTGAAAGCCGCGCGCGCGATCAGCCATGTGCCGCTCGTGGCATCCGGTGGCGCAGGCAGCCCGGGGCACTTTACCGACGTATTTCGGGAGGCGGACGTGGATGCGGCACTCGCGGCCAGCGTGTTCCACACGGGCGATATTGGCATTCCCGCGCTGAAGCGCGAGCTGCGTGCGCAAGGCATCGAGGTGAGGTTATGAGTGCGACGGTTCCGGATTTCGCCAAGGGCGGTGGACTGCTGCCGGCCATCGTGCAGCATGCGCGCACGGGCGAGGTGTTGATGCTCGGCTACATGGATGAAGCGGCGCTGGCAGCCACGCATGAGCTAGGGCTGGTGACATTCTTCAGCCGTAGCAAGCAGCGCCTGTGGACCAAGGGCGAGACCTCCGGCGATACGCTGGCGCTCGTGGATGCGCGTCTGGATTGCGATGCGGACACGATCTTGGTCCGCGCCTTGCCCGCAGGTCCGACATGCCACAACGGCACG
>DATNJP010000072.1:0-18772 GCA_035603855.1 Luteibacter sp.
GACCACGACGCCAGCGTGTCGACCCACTGTTCCGGGGTGAAGACCTTGCCCTCGCCTTCGAGATCGTACTTGCCGTTCTTGAAGAACTCCGAGCTGGCCACGTCGAGGCCGAGCAGGATGTCGCTGCCCACCTTGTAACCGGCCTTGTTCACGGCTTCCAGGATGGTGTCGAGCGCTTCGACGTTGGACTTCAGGTTCGGCGCGAAGCCGCCTTCGTCGCCCACGGCCGTATTCAGGCCACGACCCTTCAGCACCGACTTCAGCGCGTGGAAGATCTCCGCACCGTAGCGCAGTGCTTCGGCGAAGTTCGGCGCGCCGACGGGCAGCACCATGAACTCCTGCACGTCGACGTTGTTGTCGGCGTGCGCGCCGCCATTGATGATGTTCATCATCGGCACCGGCAGCGAACCGCCACCGTCGACCATCAGGTACTGCCACAGCGCCTGCTTCTTCGACGCCGCGACCGCGTGCGCCGCCGCCATGGAAACACCGAGCAGTGCGTTCGCACCCAGCTTGCCCTTGTTGTCGGTGCCGTCGAGCGCGATCAGCTTCGCATCGAGACCCTTCTGGTCCGCCGCGTCGTAGCCGGCCAGCGCCTTGGCGATGTCGGTGTTGACGTTGGCCACCGCCTTCGTCACACCCTTGCCGTCGTAACGCTTCTTGTCGCCGTCGCGCAGTTCCACCGCTTCGCGGGTGCCGGTGGAGGCACCGCTGGGAACGGCCGCACGACCGAACGAACCATCGGCCAGGGTCACCTCGGCTTCGAGGGTGGGATTGCCGCGGGAATCGAGGATTTCGCGGGCGTGGATCTTCGTGATGGACGTGGTCATGCGGTTCCCGTTACGAGTTGGAATGACTAAAGAAGGTACCGACCAGCGCGAGGCCGACGGTACCGATCAGGATGAGTGCGTTGAGCCCGAGCCCGATCGCGCCGAACGTGCGGCGGCGGTCCTGCCGGCGCAGGGCGATGAAGCCCAGCACGAGGCCGACGATGGAAAGGACGAGGAACAGGCAGATGACGAGGCCGATGAGGCCGAAAACCGGAAGATGCTGCTCGGGATCGCCCGAGGCGACCATCAGCGCGGAAAACGCGATGCCGGCGAGGACGACGAGGCCGGAAACGATGGCGATGACGAACGAGGCGATGCCGTGACCCGACTGCGGCATGCGTGCCGCACGCTGGCGGGTGTCGCCGGCGTCGTGGATCGCGTTGTCCTCAGTCATCCAGCCCGTCTCCGTGGGGCCTTTGCGGCCCCGCTATCCCTCAATCATACCGTTCCGGAGGAACGATCAAGCGTGGTTCTTGAATCCGCGACGCTTCACGGCCTGGTCGAGCTCCATCAGCGTCTCGAGCAGTTCTTCCATCTGGTCGAGCGGCCAGGCGTTCGGGCCGTCGCTGAGGGCCTTGGCCGGTTCCGGATGGGTCTCGGCGAACAGGCCGGCCACGCCCACGGCGACCGCCGCGCGCGCCAGCACCGGCACGAACTCGCGCTGGCCACCGGAGCTGGTGCCCTGCCCGCCCGGCAGCTGCACCGAGTGGGTGGCGTCGAAGACCACGGGGCAGCCGGTTTCGCGCATGACGGAGAGCGAACGCATGTCGGAGACGAGGTTGTTGTAGCCGAAGCTCGCGCCGCGCTCGCAGACCAGGATGTCGTGGTTACCGACGTCGAAGGCCTTCTGCACCACGTTCTTCATGTCCCACGGCGCGAGGAACTGGCCCTTCTTGATGTTCACCGGCTTGCCGGCGCGCGCGACGTTCTGGATGAAGTCGGTCTGGCGGGCGAGGAAGGCCGGGGTCTGCAGCACGTCGACGACGGCCGCGACCTCGTTCATCGGGGTGTACTCGTGCACGTCGGTGAGGACCGGCACGCCGATCTGCTTCTTCACGGCGTCGAGCACCTTCAGGCCCTCTTCCAGGCCGGGGCCACGGAAGCTGGAACCGGAGGAACGGTTCGCCTTGTCGAAGCTGGACTTGAAGATGAAGTTGATGCCGAGACGGCCGGTGATCTCTTTCAGCTTGCCGGCGACGTCGAGCTGCAATTGCATCGACTCGATGACGCAGGGGCCGGCGATCAGGAACAGGGGCTGGTCGAGACCGGCCTCGAAACCACAAAGCTTCATGCGGCGGACTCCTCGGAACGGATGGCGAGCTTCTCGCCGTCGCGGACGGCCTTGTACTCGCGGGCGGCGCGAACGAAGCCGATGAAGAGCGGATGGCCTTCGCGCGGCGTGGAGGTGAATTCCGGGTGGGCCTGGCAACCGAGGAACCACGGATGGACCTGGCGCGGCAGCTCGACGATCTCGACCAGGAGGTCGTCCATCGACTTGCCCGAGATCACGAGGCCGAGGTCTTCGAAAGTCTGGCGGTAGCGGTTGTTGAATTCGTAACGATGACGATGGCGCTCGCGCACCACGTCTTCGCCATAGAGTTCGCGCGCCAGCGTACCGGCCTTGAGGCGGCACTCCTGCGCACCCAGGCGCATCGTGCCGCCGAGATCCGAACGCTCGGTGCGGATTTCGGTTTCACCCGTGGCGGTGGTCCACTCGGTGATCAGCGCGATGACCGGATCCGGCGTGTTGCGGTCGTTCTCGCTGGAATCGGCCTGCGGAAGACCCGCGGTGTTACGCGCGAACTCGACCACGGCGGCATGCATGCCGTAGCAGATGCCGAAGTACGGCACGCCGGCTTCACGGGCGAACTGGGCGGCGAGGATCTTGCCCTCGAAACCACGCTTGCCGAAACCGCCGGGCACCAGGATGGCGTCGGCGTCGCCGAGCACCGCACGGGCACCGCGTGCCTCGACGTCTTCCGAATCGACCCAGCGCAGGTTCACACGCGTCGACTGCTTGATACCGCCATGACGCAGGGCTTCGCCCAGCGACTTGTAGGCATCCTTGTGCTCGACGTACTTGCCCACGATCGCCACGGTGACTTCGTCGCGCGGATGCTCCACGGCTTCGACCGTGCGCGTCCAGCTGGACAGGTCCGCCGGACCGGCATCGAGGCCGAGGCGCTTGATGACGAGTTCGTCCAGGCCCTGCTCGTGCAGCCACATCGGCAGCTTGTAGATGACGTCGACGTCGATCGTGCTGATGACGGCGTTCTTCGGCACGTTGGTGAACAGCGCGATCTTATGGCGCTCGCCATCCGGCAGCGGCTCTTCGCAGCGGCACAGCAGCACGTCGGGCTGGATACCGATGGAACGCAGTTCCTTCACCGAATGCTGGGTCGGCTTCGTCTTGATCTCGCCGGCGGCCTTGATATACGGCACGAGGGTGAGGTGCACGAACATGCACTTTTCCGGACCGTGCTCGATGCGCAGCTGGCGGATGGCCTCGAGGAAGGGCAACGATTCGATGTCGCCGACCGTGCCGCCGATCTCGACCAGCGCCACGTCGAAGCCGCGGGTGGCCTCGTGGATGGAATGCTTGATCTCGTCGGTGATGTGCGGGATGACCTGCACGGTGGCGCCGAGGTAATCGCCGCGCCGCTCCTTGCGGATCACCGACTCGTAGATCTTGCCGGCCGTGATGGAGTTCTTGCCGGTGAGGCGGGTGCGCACGAAGCGCTCATAATGGCCCAGGTCGAGGTCGGTTTCCGCGCCGTCGTCGGTGACGTAGACCTCGCCGTGCTGGAAGGGACTCATGGTGCCCGGATCCACGTTGATATACGGATCGAGCTTCATCATGGTCACGGAAAGTCCGCGCGCCTCGAGGATGGAGGCAAGCGACGCCGCTGCGATGCCTTTCCCAAGGGAAGACACCACACCGCCGGTGACGAAAATCAGGGGAGTCATGCGAGCAGCCAGTGCTGGAAATTTGTATTTTACCTAAGTGTGTCCCCGCTCGCGAGGGGCAGATGAACGGATACCATGGAGGGCATGAGCGCATCCCCTATCCCCGCCCGTATCGAAGCCCTTCGTGCCGCCATGGCCCGTGAAGGCGTCGCCGCCGTCGTCGTGCCCACCGCCGATCCCCATCTCTCGGAGTACCTGCCGCCCCGCTGGCAGGCCCGCCAATGGCTTTCAGGCTTCACCGGCTCGGCCGGCACCCTGGTGGTCACGGCCCGGGAAGGCGGCGTATGGACCGATTCGCGCTATTTCTCCCAGGCCGAAGGCGAGCTCGCCGGCAGCGGCCTGCCGCTGATGAAACTGAACGTGCCGCACACGCCCGAGCACGTCGCCTGGCTGGCCGAGCACCTGGGCGCCGGCGACACGGTCGCCGTGGCGGGCGACAGCCTCTCCATCGCCGCCGCCGAAAGCCTGTCGAAGCGCCTGGAAGCGACCGGGGCGCGACTGCGCACCGACCTCGACCTGCCCGGCGCCGTCTGGGCGGACCGCCCCGCCCGTCCTGACGCCGCGGTCTATGCCCACGCCCAGCCCTTCGCCGCGGTCGAGCGCGCCGACAAGCTGCGCCATGTGCGCACCGCCATGCGCCGCGCCGGCGCTACGCATCACCTGCTTTCCAGCCTCGACGACATCGCCTGGTTGACCAACCTGCGTGGCGCCGATGTCGAGTACAACCCGATTTTCCTGGCTCACCTGCTGGTCGAGGAAAGCCGCGCCACCCTGTTCGTCGACGCCGCCAAGGTGCCCGCCGAGGTGAAGGCCGCCCTGGCCGCCGACGGAATCAGCCTCGCTGACTACGGCACGGCCGCCTCCGCGATCGCGGCGTTGCCGGACGATGCGACGCTGATGTACGACGCCGGGCGCGTCGTCGTCGCCGTGCTGGAAGGCCTGCCCGCCGGCGTGAAACACGTGCGCGCAGCGCACCCGTCCACGGCGCAGAAGGCGCGCAAGACGCCGGAAGAACTGGACCATATCCGCGACGTGATGCGCCGCGACGGCGCGGCACTGGTACGCGCGTTCCGCCGTATCGAAACCGGGCTGGCGGCCGGTGAACCGTTGACCGAGCTGGACGTGGACACGATCGTGCGTGACGCCCGCGCCGTGCAGACCGGTTTCGTCGGCGAGAGTTTCTCCACCATCGCGGGCTACCAGGCCAACGGCGCGCTGCCGCATTACCGCGCCACCGAATCCGGTTTCAGCCCCCTGGCCGCCAAGGGCCTGCTGCTGGTGGATTCCGGCGGCCAGTATCTCGGTGGCACCACCGACATCACCCGCGTGCTGGCGCTGGGTCCGGTCACCGACGAGCAGCGCCGCGATTCCACCCTTGTCCTGAAGGGAATGATCGCGCTGTCCCGCGCCCGCTTCCCGAAGGGCGCCAGCGGTCCGCAGCTCGATGCCCTCGCTCGCGCACCCCTCTGGGCCGCCGGCATGGACTTCGGCCATGGCACCGGCCATGGCGTGGGCTATTTCCTCAACGTGCACGAAGGCCCGCACGGCATTCGTCCGCCGGTGGCCGGTGGCGCCCTGGTACCGCTGGAGACGGGCATGATCACCTCCATCGAGCCGGGCCTGTACAAGCCGGGCCGCTATGGCATCCGCCACGAGAACCTCGCCGTGGTCACCCAGGCGGATTCGACGGAATTCGGCGAATTCTTCGCCTTCGAGACCCTGACGCTCTGCCCGTTCGACCGCCGCGGCCTGGAGCCACGACTGCTGGAGCCCTCGGAGCGCGCCTGGCTCGACGACTATCACGCCACCGTACGCGCCGCCCTGTCACCGTTGCTCGATGGCGCCGACCGCGAATGGCTGGAATGGCACTGCGCACCGATCTAAGGGCAAGCCCCTTGTGAGACAGAACGCCGAACGCATCGAGAGAGAGAGCGTGTGTGAAGGAGCGTGTGTGAAGGAGTGTGTGTGAACGACGGTGTGCAGCAGTGTTGTGTGGGAGCCGCTTCAGCGGCGATCCCGCGCCAGCGGGCCAGCCAGCCATTCGCAAGCACCCATCGCCGCTGAAGCGGCTCCCACACTTCTCCCACACTTCTCCCACATCTCTCCCACATTTCTCCCTCAGGCTTGACCGCTTCGACCCCCAAACCCCATCCTGCCCGGCTACGCCACACCCGCGAAGACCATGAATACTCGCTACAACGCCTCAGACATCGAAGTCCTCAGCGGCCTTGACCCGGTCAAGCGCCGCCCAGGCATGTACACGGATACGTCGCGGCCGAACCACCTCGCGCAGGAAGTCATCGATAATTCGGTCGACGAGGCGCTGGCGGGCCACGCGAAGACCATCGAGGTCACCGTCTTCAACGACGGCTCGGTCGAGGTCACCGACGACGGCCGCGGCATGCCGGTGGATATCCATCCGGAAGAGAAGGTGCCCGGCGTCGAGCTGATCCTCACGCGCCTGCACGCCGGCGGCAAATTCTCCAACAAGAACTACGCCTTCTCCGGAGGCCTCCACGGCGTCGGCGTGTCGGTGGTCAATGCGCTGTCCCATCGCGTGGATGTCACCATCCGCCGTGACGGACAGGAATACCGCATGAGCTTCGCCAACGGCGATCGCGCCAGCGAACTCGAAGTCATCGGCAGCGTGCCAAAGAAGAAGACCGGCACCACGCTGCGCTTCTGGCCCGACGCGAAATACTTCGACACGCCGAAGATCCTCGTTTCCAAGCTCAAGCACCTGCTCCGCGCGAAGGCCGTGCTCTGCGCGGGCCTCACCGTGCGTCTGCTGGACGAAGCCTCGGGCGAGACCACCGAGTGGTACTTCGAGGACGGCCTGCCCGATTACCTGCGTGGCGAACTGCAAGGCGCCGAAGCGCTTCCCGCCGACCTCTTCGTGAAGCACTTCGCCCGCGAAACCGATGCGCTGGATGTCGCCCTCGCGTGGTTGCCGGAAGGGGATCTCGTGCAGGAAAGCTACGTCAACCTCATTCCGACCGCGCAGGGCGGCACGCACGTGAATGGCCTGCGCTCCGGCCTCACCAATGCCATCCGCGAGTTCTGCGACCTGCGCAACCTGCTGCCGCGTGGCGTGAAGCTGGCGCCGGAAGACGTATGGGAACGCCTGGCCTTCGTGCTCAGCGTGAAGCTGCAGGACGCCCAGTTCGCGGGCCAGACGAAGGAACGCCTGTCGTCGCGCAACGCCGCGGCGATCGTCGAAGGCGTAGTGCACGATGCTTTCAGCCTCTGGCTCAACCAGCACGTCGAAACGGGCGAGAAGATCGCCCAGCTGGCCATCGAACGCGCCAGCGCGCGTCTCAAGGCCGCCAAGCAGGTGGTGCGTAAGAAGATCACCCAGGGTCCCGCCCTGCCCGGCAAGCTGGCCGACTGCGCGGCGACCGACCTGACCCGCACCGAACTCTTCCTCGTCGAGGGCGATTCGGCCGGCGGCTCGGCCAAGCAGGCCCGCGACAAGGACTTCCAGGCGATCCTCCCGCTGCGCGGCAAGATCCTCAACACCTGGGAGGTCGAATCGGGTGCCGTGCTGGCGTCGCAGGAAGTGCACGACCTCGCCGTCGCCATCGGTTGCGACCCGGGCAAGGACGATCTCTCCGGCCTGCGCTACGGCAAGGTGGTCATCCTCGCCGACGCCGACTCCGACGGCCTGCACATCGCCACGTTGCTTTCGGCGTTGTTCCTGCGTCACTTCCCGTCGCTGGTCCGCGAGGGCCATGTCTTCGTCGCCATGCCGCCACTGTTCCGCGTGGACGTGGGCAAGCAGGTTTTCTACTGCCTCGACGACGAAGAGAAGCGCCTGATGCTCGAGAAGGTCGAGCGCGAGAAGATGAAGGGCGCCGTCAGCGTCACGCGCTTCAAGGGCCTCGGCGAGATGAACCCCGCGCAGCTGCGCGAGTCCACCATCCATCCCGATACGCGCCGCCTCGTGCAGCTCACCGTGGAAACCGACGACGGCACGCAGAAACTGATGGACATGCTGCTGGCCAAAAAGCGCGCGGGCGACCGCAAGCAGTGGCTGGAAGACAAGGGCGACCTGGCGACGCTGGAAGTCTAAGCCTCGCCAGTTTGGCTTCTTCATGTGTGGGAGCCACTCCTTGTGTGGAGCCGCTCCTTCTCTGGGAGCCACTCCATTTGTGGGAACCACTCCATTTGTGGGAGCCGCTTCAGCGGCGATCCCGCGGCAGCGGGCAGGTTTGGGGCAAGCACCCCATCGCCGCTGAAGCGGCTCCCACAGAGAGCAAGGCAGAGCAAGGCAGAGCAAGGCAGAGCAATGCGAAGCGAACAAAAAAAAGCCCGGCGGATGCCGGGCTTTTTGTTTGCAACGCCGGCGAAGCGTTTAACGCCGGCTGCGGATCGCGCCGATGAGCGCCCGCGTGGCGCCGTCGAACTGCGACAGGTCGCCGGCATCCTTGTCGTTCGCCAGGGACGGGTAGATCTGCTTGGCGATGACCTTGCCCAGCTCCACGCCCCACTGGTCGAACGCGTTGATGCCCCACAGGTGGCCCAGCATGAACACCTTGTGTTCGTAGAGCGCGATGAGCGCACCCAGCGAATGCGGGGTCAGCGAGTCGAGCATGAACACGGTGCTCGGGCGATCGCCCTTGAACGTGCGCTGCGCGGCAAGCGCGCGGCGTTCCGCTTCGCTACCCGTCTTCGCCTCGGCGAGAGCTTCCTCGAAGGTCTTGCCCAGCGACAGCGCCGCGGCCTGCGCGAGCAGGTTCGACAGCAGCACGTCGTGGTTTTCGCGCAGCGGGTGCGCCGGCTTCACCAGGCCGATGAATTCCAGCGGTACGGTGTCGGTGCCCTGGTGCAGCGCCTGGAAGTACGCGTGCTGCGCATTCGTGCCGATGCTGCCCCACACGACGGGGACCGCCGACTGCTTCACTTCGCTGCCGTCATCCGGATGCACGTGCTTGCCGAGGCTTTCCATCTCCAGCTGCTGGAGATACGACGGAAGGTCGGCGAGCGAATCGACGTAAGGCACCACGGCGCGGCTGCTGCGTCCGAGGATGTTGCGATTCCAGATCTCGGCGATGGTCAGCAGGACGGGAAGGTTGTCCTTCCATTCCGCGGTGCGGAAATGATCGTCGGCCTCGGCGGCACCCTTCAGCAGGTCACGGAAGCCCTGCATGCCGATGGCGAACGCGATGGACGCGCCCACCGCCGACCACAACGAGAAGCGGCCACCGACGTAATCCCACATCGGCAGCACCTGCGAGGCACCCCACTTGTGCACGGCTTCGTCGTTGGAGCTGACGGCGATGAAATGCTTCGAGGTCTTCGCCTCGTCGCCATCGTTGGCCTTCAGGATCCAGTGGCGGAACACGCCGCCGTTGAGCAGCGTTTCCTGCGTGTTGAAGCTCTTGGACACCAGGATGACCAGCGTATGCGCCGGATCGAGCTTCTTCATCAGGTCCGTCGCGGCCTGGCCGTCGACGTTGGTGAGGAAGTGGCTGGTGATGCCCTTGACGTGGAACTGTTCCAGCGCATGGACGGCCAGTCGCGGGCCGAGGTCCGAGCCACCGATGCCGATATTGACCACGTCGGTGACGCGACCGATCAGGCCGACGGATTCGCCTTCGCCCCTGTGGATGGCATTGACGAGGGTTTCCATCTTGTCGAGCGCATCGGCAACTTCCTTGCGGACGTCGGCCGGTGCCGCCGGATGGCGCGATGCACCACCGCGAAGAGCGGTGTGCAGGACCGCGCGGTCCTCGGAGGTGTTGATGTGCTTGCCCTCGAACATCGCGTCGCGCGCGGCTTTCCAGCCGGTGCTTTCGATGTACTCGCCCACGGCGTCTAGCGCCGCGATGTCGAGCTTCTGGCGGGAGACGTCGAGGAGGATGGGCCCCATGCGTCGACGCAGGCGTTCACCGCGGGCTTCGTCCTGGACGAGAGCGCGGAGATTGGTCTTGGCGAGGCGGGAGGCGTGCTCTTCGAACGAGGGCAACGGTGCGTGCTTTGATTCCATGGCTTCCACTTGGCTGCAACGGAGGGGAAGCGGGCATGTTACCGCAGTGCAGCGTAAGTGGATTGTATGGATGTGAGCATTGGGGGGCTGCTTCGGCGGTGAGGCTTTTATGGCTCGCAAGGTTTCGCGAGTGGCCTTCGCCGCTGAAGCGGCTCCCACATAGAGCTTCCGCAGAGAACGGAGAGCCCTCAGAGAGAGCTCTCTTCTGGAGCGGGCGCTTAGGCGGCCTGCTTGGGGATCGAATGATTCGTGTGCGTGATGCGGTTGTTCGCGTCGACGTAGACGAGGTCCGGCTGGTACTTGGCCAGCTCCGCTTCGGACAGGCCAACGAAGGCGGCGATGATCACGAGGTCGCCCGTCGACACGCGACGCGCGGCGCTGCCGTTCACCGAAATGATGCCCGAGCCCTCTTCCGCACGCAGCGCGTACGTGACGAAGCGCTCGCCGTTGTTGATGTTCCAGGCGTGGATCTGCTCGTACTCGCGGATACCGGCTGCATCCAGCAGGTTGCCGTCGATGGCGATGGAACCTTCGTAGTTCAGCTCGGCGTGAGTCACCGTGGCGCGGTGGATCTTGCACTTGAGCATGTTGAGGTGCATGGCGGTCTCTGGGGTTTGTCGGTTACAAAAACGCCCATTCTAACGGAGGGTTGCCCGTCCGTCGTGTGGGCTCCTCTGTCGGTGCGCTTTATGGGGGAGCTCGCAAGGAAACGCAAGTCCCCGTTTGTGAAGGAATTCAGTCGAAAGGCAGGTTGTCGATCAGCCGGGTGGTACCCAGCCGGGCGGCGACCAGGGCCACCAGCCCCTCCCGCTCGTCGGCACCGGGTTCGGCCAGGTCCTCGGCGCGGCGGATGGCCACGTAGTCCGGGACGAAACCCGCCCGCTCCAGCCGCGCCTTCGCGGCCTGTTCCAGGGCCTGCCAGTTGTGGCCTTCGCGGAACAATTTCTGCATCTGCAGGAGGGTCGAGTAGATCTGCGGCGCCCTGGCCCGCTCCTGGGCGGAGAGGTACTGGTTGCGCGAACTCATCGCCAGGCCATCCTCGTCGCGCAGGGTCGGCGCGGCCATGACCTTCACCGACAGCGAGAGATCGGCCACCATCCGCTCGATCACCTTCAGCTGCTGGAAATCCTTCTGGCCGAAGACGGCGAGATCGGGCTGGACCAGGCTGAACAGCTTGGCCACCACGGTCGCCACGCCATCGAAGTGTCCGGGACGATGCGCCCCCTCCAGCGTGTCGGTGATCACCGGCACGTGGATGCTCACGCTGGCCGCGGGGCCGAACGGGTACACGGTCGAGACGTCCGGCGCGAACAGGATGTCGCAACCCGCCTCGGCCAACCCGGCTTGATCCTGCGCCAGCGTGCGCGGATAACGCTCGAAATCCTCGCCCGGCCCGAACTGGGTCGGGTTGACGAAAACACTGGCCACCACGCGATCGCAACGGGCACGGGCCAGCTTCAGCAGCGAATGATGGCCCGCGTGCAGGTTGCCCAAGGTCGGGACGAATCCGACGTTCTGGCCGGCGGCGCGCCAGCCTCGGATCGCGGCGCGGATCGCGGCGGCGTCGGTAACGGTCTGCATGATGCTGCCCTCAGGTAAAGCTGTGCTCGATGCCGGGAAAGCGCTTCTCGCGCACATCCTCGACGTAGGCGCCGATGGCGCCCTGGATGGAATCGCGTCCAGCGAGGAAATCCTTGGAAAACTTCGGCCGTTTGCCAGGCGTCAGGCCGAGCAGGTCGTACACCACCAGCACCTGACCGTCGCAATCGATGCCCGCACCGATGCCGATGGTGGGAATCGAAAGCTCGGCGGTGATCCGTGCCGCCAGTGCGGCGGGCACGCATTCGAGCACGAGCAGGTCGGCGCCGGCGGCCTCGACGGCCTTCGCGTCAGCCAGCAACTTGTCGGCGGCGTCCTGGGTCTTGCCCTGGATCTTGTAGCCGCCGAATTTGTTCACGGACTGGGGGGTGAGGCCAAGGTGAGCGCAGACGGGAATGTCCCGCTCGGCCAGCGCCGCGATGACCTCGCAGATACGCCCGGCACCTTCGATCTTCACCATGGCCGCGCCGCCCTGAGCGACGAGCCGCGTCGCGGCCTCCATCGCCGACGGGACATCCCGGTCGCTCATGAACGGCATGTCGGCCACCAGCAAGGCGGACGACAGGCCGCGCGCGACCGCCGCGGTGTGATAGACCATTTCATCGACCGTGACCGGTAACGTGCTCGAACGTCCCTGCACCACCATACCCAGCGAATCGCCTACCAGCGCCACGTCGACGCCGGCGGATTCCAGTTGCGAGGCGAAGCTCGCGTCGTAGGCGGTGAGCATCACGATCTTCCGGCCTTCGGCTTTCATCGCCTTCAGGCCCGGCACGGTCACCGGCTTACGCACCGGCGCACTCGTTTTTTCGACGTACACGCTCTTGTCGCCTTGTTGGGTGAAACGGGAATTGTCCGCCTACATGAGCGGTATCTCAAGGAATCACGGTACACGCCGTCGCATCGACACCGGACAGGAGGTCGGCCACCCGGCCCAGCCCGGGCAGGTTCGCCTCGGGCGCGATGTCGGCCAGGGGCAGCAGGACGAAGGCCCGCTCGGCGATCCGGGGGTGCGGCACGCTCAGCCGTTCGTCGTCGATGACGTCATCGCCATAGGCAAGCAGGTCGAGGTCGAGGGTTCGCGGCCCCCATCGCTCGCCGTCACGCACCCGGCCCGCCGCCCGCTCGATGACCAGCATGGCGTCCAGCAACGCATGGGCTTCCAGCGTGGTCGACACGGCCACCACGGCGTTCACGAAGTCCGGCTGGTCCGTATTGCCCCACGGAGGGGTGCGATAGAAGCGCGAACGGGCGGTCACCTGAACGCCAGGAAGGGCATCGAGGGCGTCGATGGCGGCATCGAGCCGCGTCCTGACGTCCCCCAGGTTGCCACCCAGGCCAACGAAAGCGCGAACGCTCACGCCCCGCCCGAATCGCCCTTGCCGCGACCCACCGGCTTGCGCCGGCGACGGCGCTTGCGCGCGGGAGCCGTGGCGGCGACGGTCGTGTCATGCACGGGCACGCCTCCACCCCCCAGGGCGGCGGCCAGCATCTCCGGCGGCAGTTGCTGGGCATGCGCCCACCACTCGCCGAGTTCACGCATCGGCGCGGATTCGTGCGCGCGCAGCAGGAGAAAGTCGAAGGCGGCGCGGAAGCGCGGATGCGACATCAGGCGGAATACGCGCTTGCGATGGATCTGCTCGAAACGCGGCTGCAGGGCCCAGATTTCTTCCATCGTGAAGGTGAAGCGACGCGGGATCGCCACGCGCTGGCACTGCTCCCCCACGACATGCACGGCAGCTCGCTGCCAGGCCTCGTTGACGTCGAAACCCTGCGCGATCCAGCCATGGGCCTGGTCGCGAACTTCGCCCCAGAGCAGCACGGCATAAAGGAAGGCCGGGGTAACCGACTTGCCTTCGGCGATGCGCGCGTCGGTATTCGCCAGGCCTTGCTCGACCAGTGCACGCAATGCGTTGTCGCCGCGCTCCAGCGCACGCGCCGTAGCTGGGAACAGGAACTTCAGCAGGCCACAGGCCTCGAGCATCTTGAAGCTCTTCAGGCCATGACCGGCCAGGAAAAGCTTCAGCGATTCATCGAACAGGCGAGCCGGCGCGGCCTCGCCAAGCAGGTGTCCCAGCGTGGCGAACGGCGCGGAAGCGGCCGGATCGATGCTGAAACCGAGCTTGGCCGCGAGACGTGCCGCGCGCAGCATGCGCACCGGGTCTTCCCGATAACGCTGCTCGGGATCGCCGATCAGGCGCATGGTGCGGTCTTCGAGATCGCGCATGCCGCCGACGTAGTCGCGCACGCTGAAATCGGCGATGTCGTAGTAGAGGGCGTTGACGCGGAAGTCGCGGCGGACCGCGTCTTCCTCGATCGTGCCCCAGATGTTGTCGCGGACGATGCGGCCGTCGACGATGTGACGGTCGCCCTCGCCGCCCTCCTCGCCCGTGCCACGGAACGTCGCCACTTCGATGATTTCCGGCCCGAACACCACATGGGCCAGGCGGAAACGGCGTCCGATCAGGCGGCAGTTGCGGAACAGCCCCTTCACCTCGTCCGGCGTGGCGTTGGTGGCCACGTCGAAATCCTTCGGATGCCCGCCCAGCAGCAGGTCGCGGACGGCTCCGCCAACGAGGTACGCGGCAAATCCCGCGTCGTGCAGGCGATAGAGCACGCGCAACGCGGCTTTGCTGATGTTCTTGCGGGAAATGGAGTGCTGGTCGCGCGGGATGATGCGCAGTACCGGCGGAACATCACTCCTGGTTTCGGGATTCAAGCGGTCGAAGTCCTGGCGGACGCTCCGGCGTCCGTTCAACTAGCTGCCCCCACCGGCGGGCGGTGTCGGGATGAATGGGCCCAATGTAACGAATTCGACCCAGTTCGACGAGCGGCCAGAAAGTCGTTGCCGGGCGTCGGAATTTGGATATACTAGCGCGCTTCGTACCCCCGGTACGACCCGCTCCCTTCGTCTAGTGGTCTAGGACACCGCCCTCTCAAGGCGGGAACACGAGTTCGAACCTCGTAGGGAGCGCCACTTTCCTCCCGGCGCCCAACTTTCGCATGACCTTTGTCGTTACCGACAACTGCATCAAGTGCAAATACACGGACTGCGTCGAGGTATGCCCCGTCGACGCCTTTCACGAAGGTCCGAATTTCCTGGTGATCAATCCGGATGAGTGCATCGATTGCACCCTCTGCGAGCCGGAATGCCCGATCAATGCCATCTACCCCGAGGATGACGTCCCCGCGGGCCAGGAAGCGTTCGTCGAGCTGAACGCCGACCTGTCGAAGAGCTGGCCGGTGATCACCGAACGAAAGGACGGTCTCCCGGACGCGAAAGACTGGGAAGGCAAGCCCGGCAAGATCGATCTCCTGGAACGCTGAGCCTGGGCGTCACGGGTTAAGAAAAAAGCGGCCCGATGGCCGCTTTTTTCTTAGGAGAACCCGCCCCCCTCAGGGAATATCCTGATCCACGGGGCTAAATGCGAACGCCGCCGGTCCATTTGGCACGGTCGGCAACGTGACGCGAATGACCGGTACCCAACGGCCCGTGCGTGCATGAAAGTCCCTCTGATTGAGCTTCGATTCGCTCAAGGCCGTGGCGAACCCCGGTTGGTAGAAGAAGGCTTCCAGGGGAATATGCGCATCGTTCTGCGCCCACGTGCCGACCATGATCTCGTTCTGATAATTGAATGCGCCAACACCGATCGCGCCGCGGATGATGGAGATCTGCGCGAACGCCTGATAGGCACCCGCCGTTCCCGGTTTCAGCGAAAAGCCGCACTGGTTCCCGTTGAGCCCACCTGAGCCGAACCTCGCCATCCACTGAGCGCTCGTGAGAATGCCCTGAGCCTGACACGGCCCCGTGCCCGCGAGGCCAGGCGAGGCGCCACAACCATCCTTTTCAGCGGACTCGCGAAAGTTGGTCCATCCATCCACGGGAAACGCGCACAACACGATCAGTTGCGTATAGGCGTCTACCGGATCGTCAGCGTAGAAGTGCGGCAGGATGATGAAACCACTGCCATTGCCCCAGGCCAGGCCCTTGATGCCAGTGTCCTTGCGCAACCACGAGAATGACACACCGTTTGGCTGGGGATTGTTGGGATTGGGATTCCAGACATCGAATCCTGCTCCGCGCTTCACTGTTCGCAGGAGTATCCCTGAACAGAGCACCGCCGGCATGGGATTCGTGTCACTGGCATCCTTGCGGCAATCTGGAAATGTTTCGTCATACCGCTCCTGAAGATGGAAGGCGACGAGGTATCCGGCGCTATCGTGGGCACCACCGATGACCGGCTGCCAGCCACCAGCCCTGGGGCGATCCGGCGCGGCGGACATGGTCGAACCGATGCCGTCGCGTTTCTGCTTTTCCGGGCCACCAGCGCAGCCCACCATCCATACCAGCAGCGTCGCCAACGCGAACGCCTGCACCGTGCGTACCTTCTGTCGTTCCATGACACCCTCCTTCCGTGGATTGCTCAGGCGCCCACAGTATCGTCCGCCGCCAGGGCATCGATATGACCCACGCTGTAGGTGCGCACAGGACGAATCCGGCAGCCCGCGCAAGACGAGGCGCGACGCCATGCAAAAAAAACGCCGCCCGAAGGCGGCGTTGGATGCGGAAGCGTGTGCTTCGCCGTGTGGTTACTTGCTACCCATGCGCGACTTCAGCGCGTCGACGACGCGACGGACGCCATCGGCATCGCCCTGCGCACGGACTTCGCTACCGGTGCCGCTGGCGGTGACCGTCAGCGTCACCGTGCGATTGCCACCCTGGGCCGAGGCCGGGGCGTCATTGGCATCCTGGTCGGCGCTCTTGCCACCACCGAACATGCGGCGGAACAGGCCCGGACGGCCTTCCGGCTTACTGCGGTTCACGGCGATCTGGTAGGAATGGGCGGCATCGTCGTGCGAGGCAACCGTGCCCAGGTCACCCACGCTGAGCAGTTCACCGATGCGGCGATAGGCGGTATCGGTGTCGTCGGTCAGGATGAATCCGTCGGAAACCGCGGCGGTCTGGTTCGCGGCCGCGGCCGCGGCGCCGGCGCCGACGTCCGGGATGACCAGCGCGGCGCTGGTGGACGGCGTATCGAGGCCCGGCGGGATCTCAAGAGGAGCTTCCTGCTGGGCCCGCTGCCAATCCTTCTTGGAGCGGAACGCGCCGCAACCGGATACGACCAGGACGGAAAGGAGCAGTGCCGGGACGACCAGCGCGTACGAGGTTTTCTTCATGAACTTAGGGTTCCGTTGAGAAGGTTGCTTCAGGCGGCGGACGCCAATGGTGCCAGAGCGGCGAGGGTTTCGCGCAGCTTCGCCAGCGCCGGACCGGATTCCAGTTCGACCAGCGGCAGCCGCGGGGCGGCCAAACCAAGCCCCAGGGCGGCCAGACCAGCCTTGACCGGGATCGGGTTCGGCGCGCAGTTCAATGCATCGATCAACGGGGCCAACCGGGCGGTCTCCTGCGCGGTCCGTGCGGCATCGCCCGAACGGGCGGCGTCGCAGAGGGCGCGGAAGGCTTCCGGCACGAGATTGGCCACGACGGAGATCGTTCCCGCGGCGCCCGCCAGCATGGCCTGGTGGGCCGAGCCGTCGTCGCCGCTGAGGTAGACGAAATCGGCACGGATAAGTTCCGCGAGCGCCCGGATGCGTTCGGCGTCGCCGCGCGCTTCCTTGATACCGATGATGGACGGATGGTCACGCAGCACGGCCACGGTTTCAGGGGCGATGTCGCACCCCGTGCGCGGCGGCACGTTGTACAGGATCACCGGCAGGCCACCCTGGTCGGCGACCGCAAGGAAATGCCGGCGCAGGCCTTCCTGCGTGGGCCGGACGTAGAACGGGGCGACCACCAGCGCGGCATCGGCGCCCAGCGCCTTGGCGCGACGCGTGGTGGCGATGGTCCTGGCCGTGCCCGCCTCGCCCGTGCCGGCGATGACCGGCACGCGTTTAGCCACGTGTTTCACCGCGAAGGCGAGCAGGCGCTCGTATTCGTCGTGTTCGAGGAAATGCGACTCGCCCGTCGAACCCGCGACGACGACCGCCTGCGTACCACCTGCAAGCTGCTGGTCGAGCAGGCGCCCAAAGGCGTCCAGGTCGAGGGAACCGTCCGCGGCGAAGGGCGTCGCCAATGCGGTGATGCTTCCGGAGATATCCAAGGTGAAACCCGTTGTGTAATCAGCCCTTCGCATGTTACCGGGGCGTTTCCGGCGAGTCCATTCGGCAGCTTCCGCGCCCGGGAGGCCCTTGTGTCTTGCTAGCGTGCGACGCGGCCAAGTAAGCTGCCCCCAAAGCGTTGGTTCCGCGCCCCGCGGGACGCGCCATAGGTAGTTCCCGCCTTGAATCGTTCCGCAGTACGCAGCGCCACCACGGACAACCAGCTCCTCATCTCGACGCTGTCGCCGGCGCACCGCGCGCCGATCCTGGCGCTGGCCAAGCGCATCGCCGATTCCGGCTGCAACCTCGCCGACGCCCGCGTGTCCACGATCGGCAACGACACCTCGGTGATGCTCCTGGCAGCAGGAGCGTGGGATGCCGTGGCCAAGCTGGAAACCTCGCTGGGCAAGCTGGCCCGCGACGAGGAACTGCAGATCGTCCACTACCGCACCACCCCGCGCGAGCCTACCGCCCATCTTCTGCCTTACCTGGTGGAAGTGATCGCCGCGGACCGGCCGGGCATCCTGGTGAAGATCATCGAGTTCTTCTCGCGCCGCGACATCAGCGTTGAGCAGCTCTCATCCATGCGTTACCAGGCAATGCAGACGGGCGCCGAGATGTTCCAGGCACAGATGACCATCGGCATACCTTCCGAAACGCACATCGCCGCGTTGCGCGACGACTTTCTCGAGTTGTGCGATGGCCTCAACCTCGACGCCATCATGGACCCCGTGAAGTTCTGACCCAAAAGGAGCAGCAGACGTACGCATGACCGGCAAGGGCAAGAAGCTACCCAAACTCGAAGGCACGCTCGGCGACGGTTCCACGTTGTCGCTGTCTTCGCTCAAAGGCCAATGGGTGGTCGTGTTCTTCTACCCGAAGGACAACACACCCGGTTGTACCAACGAGGCGAAAGACTTCCGCGATCTCTACGCGCAATTCCAGGCCCGCAACGCCGAAGTGATCGGCGTCTCCCGCGACTCCGTGCGTTCGCACGCGAACTTCGCCACCAAGCACCAACTACCCTTCCCCCTCGTCTCCGACGCCGACGAAACCTGGTGCCAGGCCTTCGACGTCATCCACGAGAAGGTGCTTTACGGCAAGCGCTATCTCGGCGTGGTCCGTAGCACCTTCCTGATCGATCCAAACGGCAAAGTCGCCGCGGAATGGCGCGGGGTGAAGATCCCCGGCCACGCGCAAGCCGTGCTCGAGAGTGTTCCCACCGCGTGACGGATACCGCGTCATGCGGCACCTTCCCCCGGCCGTCGCCGTGCGGCCGGTTCTCGCA
>DATNJP010000073.1:0-2912 GCA_035603855.1 Luteibacter sp.
CCGCATGGCCTGGCGCTTCCTGGTGCTGGCGCCGATGATCAGCGACGGAGCGGCCGCCGTGCCGGCCCATACGCCGGCGCCGGGCAACAGCCCCCTGACCATGCTCGTGGTCGGTCTGACCGTCGGGTATTACCTGGCGTATACCGCTGGCGTCCTCATGCAACACCGCCGCCACAAGCGGCAGCTACAGCTGGCCTGAGTCCGCGATTTCCGCGGGAGCGCCCTCGTCAGAGGGCGTCGTTATCCAGCTCGCCGGTGCGGATCCGCACCACCTGATCGAGCTGGCTCACGAAGATCTTGCCGTCGCCGATCTTGCCCGTGCGGGCAGCCTGCTGGATCGCCTCGACCACACGCTCGATCTGGTCGTCGGCCACGGCCACTTCCAGCTTGATCTTGGGCAGGAAGTCGACGACGTATTCGGCGCCCCGGTAAAGCTCGGTATGGCCCTTCTGCCGGCCGAAGCCCTTCACTTCCGTCACCGTCACCCCCTGGACTCCCACGTCGGCAAGGGCTTCGCGGACGTCGTCCAGCTTGAAAGGCTTGATGATGGCGACCACCAGCTTCATGTATGACTCCTCGGGGCGCGACCGGCCGCCGGCGCGCGAATACCCATTGTGCCATCCGGGTCCCGGAACGTCTCCCTACGGTGCCTTGTAGGAAAAACCCTACACGGTGTGTGGGCGAGCGCCTATAGCGCCTACAATCCCATCACTTAGAATTCATTCCACGACATCGGGGTGCGCAAGATGGATGTGCAGGGTATCGATCAACTCGCACAGCGGTTGGCATCGTTGGTTCCGCCAGGGTTGGCGCAAGCGCGTGAGGATCTGCACGCCAACTTCAAAGATATTCTGGCGCAGGGACTACGCCGCCTCGATCTCGTTACTCGTGAGGAATTCGACGTCCAGAGCCAGGTTCTAGCGCGTACGCGCGAACGGCTCGAAGCTTTGGAAAAGCGCCTTGCCGACCTGGAGGTCAGCGCGGCGCATCGCGGCCAATAAGGACGGCCGCACATCCCGGGACCGCCCCCGATCCGTCACCCTCACCCCGAGAGCGGTCGGGGGCGGTTATTTTTCCCAGCGAGCGCAAAGGAGTGCGTATGCGAACCGGATCCCACCAGGATCATGAGAGTTCGCCGACGTTCGGGATCCGTTACCGGTTACGATATCTCCCGTCATGAGCCTCGCCGTTACCCTTTCGCGTGCGCAGGAAGGTGTCACGGCGCCCCAAGTGATCGTCGAGGTCCATCTTTCCGGCGGCCTGCCTTCCACCTCCATCGTCGGACTGCCTGAAGCGGCCGTCCGTGAAGCGCGTGATCGCGTCCGCGTGGCGATCCAGAACACCGCCTTCGAGTACCCGAATCGCCGGATCACGGTGAACCTCGCTCCGGCCGAACTGCCGAAGGACGGCGGGCGATTCGACCTGGCGATCGCCCTGGGCATCCTCGCCGCGGGCTCGCAGGTTCCCCGCGAGCGCCTCGACGATTGCGAGTTCCTCGGCGAGCTGGCGCTCTCCGGCGAACTCCGTGCGGTGCCAGGCATCCTGCCTGCCTTGATTCGCGCCCGCCGCAGCGGCCGTCGCATCGTGGTCCCCAGAGCGAACGCGGCCGAAGCCGCCCTCATCGGCGAGGGCGACGTCTTGCTTGCCGACAGCCTCGCGGAAGTCTGCGCCTGGCTCAGCGGCCAGGCGGAGTTGACGGCGCCCGAAGCCGCGGACTTCTACGACATGCCCACCTGCGGCCCGGACATGCGCGACGTGCGTGGCCAGTACCAGGCCCGGCGTGCCCTCGAGATCGCCGCGGCCGGTGGCCACCACCTTCTGTTGATCGGTCCCCCGGGCACCGGCAAGACCATGCTGGCCGAGCGCCTGCCGGGCATCCTGCCGCCGATGACCGAATCCGAAGCATTGGAAAGCTGCGCCATTCGCTCGTTGTCCGGCGAGGAAATCGATCCCGGTTGCTGGCGCCGCCGCCCGTTCCGCGCGCCGCACCACACGGCATCCGGCGTCGCGCTGGTCGGCGGCGGTTCCTCGCCACGCCCGGGCGAGATCTCGCTGGCGCATAACGGTGTGTTGTTCCTCGACGAGCTACCCGAGTTCAGTCGCCATGTCCTCGAGGTGCTGCGCGAACCGCTCGAGTCGGGTCAGATCGTGATCTCGCGCGCGGCGCGCCAATCCACATTCCCCGCCGAGTTCCAGCTCGTCGCCGCGATGAATCCGTGTCCCTGCGGATACGCCGGCGATTCCACGCACGAATGCCGTTGCACCCCCGACCAGATCCAGCGCTATCGCGCACGCATCTCCGGACCGCTGCTGGACCGCATCGATCTTTGCGTTGAAGTGCCTCGTGTCCCGATCGCCGACTTGTCAGCGGCACGCGGTCCACACGACGACGACAGCGCGACGGTTCGCCAGCGGGTATTGAAGGCGCGCGAGAAAGCGTTGCTGCGTGCGGGCCAGCCGAATGCCGAACTCAGCGTCGTGAACCTCGAGCGCGATTGCGCATTGCCGCAGGCCGAGCGCGACTGGCTCGAAAGCGCGTGCGACAAGCTCGGTGCGTCGGCACGCGGATACCACCGCATCCTGCGCGTGGCCCGCACCATCGCCGATATCGAAGGCGGCGCGGGATGCGTCGAACAATCGCATCTGGCCGAAGCGTTACATTACCGTCGCTTTTGATCAATCGCCTCGCCCTGGGTTAACTCCATACTTTGAAAAAGCCGCCCTTGCGGCCGAGCGGTTATCAGGCGGAGGTGATCTTGCTTTATCGGGGTATGGATCGCGCCGCGCTCGATGCGGCGTATAACAACACGCGTGCGGTGTCGGATTTCCAGGCGATTTTCACGGGATTTCAGTCGCGAAGCGCGCGACTTTATGAAACCAGCGATTGCCAACGTGACCTGCGTTACGGTGAC
>DATNJP010000074.1:0-25158 GCA_035603855.1 Luteibacter sp.
GGTCGAGACGCTGAGGGTTCGCCGCTGAAGCGGCTCCCACAGGGACGGCCGACGTGCTCGCGGTGAGGGTGCCGCCCGGCGGCTTCGACCACGTATGAGCGCTGATGCGAGGCCGACAGGCGAGCCCGCCCCGTCGAAGCCCCCGACGAAGCCCCCCGACGAAGCCCCCTAAACCATATGCCGAAACAGATCGACCAGCGCACGGCTGAAGGTCGCCGAGGCGATCACGACTGCGACGGTCGTGATCCATACCAGAAGGAGTAATGCGCCATCGCGCTCCACCAGAGCGAAAGCGAAAGCGATCAGCATGCCGCCGAACACGTAGTTGGTGAACGGAATCGGCAGGGCGAGGAGGACGCCGATCAGGATCATGATCGCGCCGGAGACGAAGGTGAAAGGGCGCCGGGTGAGTCGTTGCAGGCGCGGTTTGCAGATCTTTTCCAGGCGCCGCGTCATCGGCGCGATGCGATCGAGGAAACGGAGCAGACCCTCGCGCGGCATGGTGCGGCGGCGAAGGAAGCCGGGGATCCACGGATGCTCCAGGCCGATCAGCATCTCCAGGCCGAGCGCGATCACCAGCACGCCCATGATGCCGCCGATGCCGAGCGGCACCGGGATGAAGTTCGGGATGGCGAGCAGAAGCAGCAGGAAGCCGAAGGCCCGGCGCTTCAGTGGTTCGAGTAGTTGCTCGATGGTGACCCGCTCGCCCGGCAGGGCCATGAGGGCCGCCCTCAGCAGGGCGGCGGTCTTGTCTTCGCGCGGTTCGGTGGGCGTCATGGACCGACTCTCGGGGGCGACCCTTGAACCGGCATTGAATCGCTCACCCTTCGCCGGCCGGCTCTTCGGTGCCGACGATGCTCACCAGCACCTTGTCGATGCGGGCACCGTCCATGTCGACCACTTCGAAGCGGTTGCCCTGCCAGACAAAGGATTCGCCGGCATGCGGGATATGGCCGAACTGCGTGGTTACCATGCCGGCCACCGTGCGGAAGTCGTGTTCTTCCTCGTTGGGCAGGCGCTCGAGCTGCAGCAATTCACGCAGGTCGTCGGCGGGGAGGGCGCCGTCCACCAGCCAGCTGCCGTCGTCGCGGCGCACGATCGGGCCCTCGTGGCTGGCATCGTCCGCGGCGGGGGCGGTCGCGCCCACGACGGCGGTGAGCAGGTCGTTCAAGGTGACGAGGCCTTCGATGTCACCGTATTCGTCCACCGCGAGGGCTAACTGGGTGTCCGCGTCGCGGAAGGCTTCCAGCAGGTCCAGTGCGCGTGCCGTGGCGGGTACGAAGAGCGGGCGGGCCACGTGGGCGAACAGGTCGACCTGGCCCCGTTCGAGGGAGCCGATCAGCGACTTCACCTCCACGGTGCCGATGACCTCGCTTTCGTCGCGCCGGTAGACCGGGTAGCGCGAGAACTGGGTCTCGCGCAGGATGTCGAGGTTGTCCTCGCGTGACGCGGCGATGTCCAGCCAGGCGATCTTCATGCGCGGCGTCATCACCGAGTCCACCGTGCGGTCACCGAGGCGCAGCACGCGGTTGACCATGTTGCGTTCGTCGCGGTCGAGGATGCCTTGCTCGGCGCTTTCCGCCACGAGCAGGCGGATTTCCTCTTCCGTCGCCGCGCTGGCGCTGGCCCGGTGCAGGTTGAGGACGCGCAGGATCGCGGTCGAAAGCTGGTTGAGCAGCCACACCATGGGCAGGGTGATCCGCGAGACGACCAGCATGGGCAGCGCGATGTGGCAGGCGATGCGTTCCGGCGCGGAGAGGGCGGCGCGCTTGGGTACCAGCTCGCCGATGACGATCTGGACCAGCGACATCAGCAGGAAGCCGATCAGCCAGCCGGCCACCCGCGCATACGGTTCGAGCCAGGTCGGTCCACCGCCATGCAGGAGTTCGGTGAACTTCTCGCCGAGGCTGTCGCCGGCGACCGCACCGGTGGCCAGGATGATCAGGGTGATGCCGACCTGCACCGTGGAGAGGAACAGTTCCGGCGATTCCGCCAGTTGCAGGGCCGCACGGGCCCGACGGCTGTCGCGCGCCATGTGCTTGAGCCGGCTCTTGCGCGAGGCGACCACGGACATTTCGGAAAGGGCGAAGAAGCCGTTGCCGAGCGAGAGGAAGAGGACCAGCAGGAGTTCGGTGAGCATCGGGGGCTTATATAGCAGACGCGGTGTGGCGGGTCTTGGGGGAGTGGCAGCCCGGCCCTCGGGCGGGATGGCACGCAGCCCGGCCCAGTCCGGTAACATTACCGTCATAAATCCCCACGTATCCCAGGCAACGCCATGTTTTCACTCCAGACGATCTTCGGTAAGGGCGACAAGTTCTACGGTCTGCTCGAGGCCAGTGCCGAAGCCGCCCGCGAAAGTGCCCGGGCCATGCGCGAACTGGTCGTCCAGACCGACCGCACTCCCGTCATGGCCGCCTTCAGCACCGCGCGGGCGCGGGAGAAGGCCCTCCACGCCCAGATCGGCGAGGAACTGGTGAACACCTTCGTCACGGCACTGGACCGCGAGGACATCGAGGCCCTGAACTCGGCGCTCTACAAGATTCCCAAGACCATCGAGAAGTTCGCCGAGCGCTACGTGATCGTCGCCGATCGCCTGCAGGGCATCGATTTCAGCCAGCGCGCGGCACTGCTCGAGCGCTCGGCCGATGTGGTCGTGGCGATGATCGGCCAGCTGCGTCACGGCCTGAAGATCGACCCGGTGAAGAAGCTGCGCGACCAGTTGCAGGCCCTGGAGTCGGAAGCCGACCGCCTGCTGCTCGATCCCTATCGCACGCTTTACGCCGAATCGTCGGATCCGCTCCGCGCCATCCTTGCCAAGGACCTCTTCGAGCTGGTCGAAAAAGCCGTCGACAAGTGCCGCGACGTCGGCAACGTCGTCTATTCCATCGTGCTCAAGAACTCCTGACGGCGCGCTTCCATGAGCATGGTCATCGCGGTCGTCCTGATCGCACTCGCGTTTACTTACATCAATGGCTTCCACGATACGGCGAATTCCATCGCCACCGTCGTGGCCACGAAGGTGCTCACGCCCGGTCAGGCCGTGCTGCTGGCGGCGGTCACCAACCTCGCCGGCGCCCTGTGGGGCACGGCGGTGGCGGCGACGATCGCTTCGGGCCTGATCGACACCGGCGTGGTCGATGTCGGTTCTCACCTGCTGATCAGCGCACTGCTCGGCGCCACCATCTGGAACCTCATCACCTGGTGGCTGGGCCTGCCATCCAGTTCCAGCCACGCGCTGGTAGGTGGGCTGTGTGGCGCGGCGCTGGCCGCGTCCGACGGTAACCTCCATTCCATCATCTGGTGGCAGGGCGGTGCGCACTGGTGGCTGGGCAAGGGCGTGCTGCCCAAGGTCATCGTGCCGATGATCGTGTCGCCGTTGCTGGGTTTCGTGATCGGTTTCCTGCTCATGGGCGGCCTGTACGCCTTGCTGGGCTTCTTCTCCAGCCGCAAGGGACCGTTGCGGCGGTTCGGCCGCACGCCGTTCGTCAACAGCTTCTTCGGCAAGGCGCAGATCGTTTCGGCCAGCGCGATGGGCCTGTCGCACGGCATGAACGATGCGCAGAAGAGCATGGGCATCATCGCGCTGGCGCTGGCTGGCGCCACCGCGGCGGGCCACTTCGATCACCTGCCCGCGATCCTGCATTTCCTGCGCATCCCGCACGATCCGTCCGCGGCTGGCGGCTTCCCCATCCCGGTGTGGGTGAAGGTGGTCTGCGCGCTCACGATGGCCGGCGGCACCGCCGGTGGTGGCTGGCGCATCATCAAGACGCTCGGTCACAAGATGGTGAAGCTGCACCCGATCAACGGCTTCGCGGCCGAGGGCAGTTCCGCCGCCGTGATTCTCACCGCGTCAATGCTCGGTGTGCCGGTCTCGACCACGCACAACGTGTCCGCCTCGATCATGGGTGTCGGTGCGGCCAAACGCTTCAACGCCATTCGCTGGTCCGTGGTGGAGCGCATGGTCTGGGCTTGGATCCTGACCCTGCCGATCACGGCCGCCATCGGCTATGGGCTGGTCGTGCTGGGTCGCTGGTTGTTCTGATTACAGGGCGTCGGCTTCGCCGTTGACCACCTGCTCGAGCTGGTCACCCGTGATGCCCAGTTCCTCGATCAGACGGGCCAGCTCGCGCTCGTCGAGGTAGTCGTAGGGGCGGTTCTCGCAGAGGTGCAGGTAGGGTGAGCCGTCGAGGTCGGCCTCGGCGAGGTAGCCCGTGCGCTGTTCCCAGTTGAAGCGCAGGCAGCGTCTCGCATCGACTCCGGAGAGGGGCCCTATCGGTGTCGAGAGACGCAGGAAGCGCTGGCCGTCGGCGTCCTCGAGTTCGGCCAGGTAGATGCCCTGGTGGCGCCCATCGGCCAGTTCCAGGTCGAAACTGATGATGTAGGGCTCGTTCTGGCGCAGCTTGTGAATCGCGCCGACATGGGAACGAACCGCCTCGAAATGTCGCATGGCCGCCTTCCGATCCGTCATGGAGGACCTTCGATGGTACGCTCAAGGATGTTTCCGAACATGCACGAACCGATCATGAGCGATGCACTCGACGACGACGAGGCCCGTGCGCTGCGGGCGGCGCGGATCATCGAGGCGGTGGCGGCCATTCCTCGCGGCCGTGTCGCCAGTTACAGCGCCATCGCGGCGCGCGCGGGCTACCCCGGGCGCGCCCGGCTCATCGGTCGCGTGCTGGGCGACGCACCCAATCGCCTGGACCTGCCCTGGCACCGCGTGCTGCGTGCCGACGGGAAGATCGGTATTCCCGCGGGTACCCGGGGTTATCGCGAACAGTGCAAGCGGCTGAAAGCCGAGGGCGTCATCGTGAAGGATGGAAGGGTGCCGATGAGCGCCTTTGGCCTCGATCATGACCTGGACCGCGCGATCTGGGGTTGAAGGCAACCCTCAGCGATAGGTGACCTCGACGAGGCGCCACGGTTGCGCGGGATCACGGTCCAGAGCGTAGGCGAGCAAGGCGGGCTCGGTGTCGTGCGGGGCCATGCGCATGTCGAGCGCACGGACGACGGCGGAGCCGGGTCGTCCCGGGGGACAATGCAGTCCGTTTTCACTGGCGGGGCAGGCCGGTTCGACGATGGCGCCATGGAAACCGATGCGGCCGCTTTCGGCGGCCGCGGAATAGGCTCCGACCAACTGGGCACCGGCAAGGAGCCCGCCAGCCAGGATGGCCATGGGAACGAGCGCTTTCTTCATGACATCCCCCCTCTCGAGGACGTGGAAACGCTGTTGAGTCGCGGGGCGGCATGCCCAGGCTCATTAGCTGCCGTTATGCAAGGAAAGAACACAACCTTCGTCGCAAATCGGTGTAGGCCTACATCTTGTTCAGCTGTCGTCTTATGCCGAGAGCTGACGCCGGTTTGTTAGCATGGGCGGATGCAGTCCCAGGCTCTCGACCTCCTTCATTCCGTTTTTGGCTATCCCGGATTCCGCGGCCAGCAACAAGACATCGTCGACGAGGTCGCCGCCGGAGGCGATGCGCTCGTGCTGATGCCTACCGGCGGCGGTAAATCGCTTTGCTTCCAGATCCCCGCGTTGATGCGCCACGGCACCGGCATCGTCGTGTCTCCGCTCATCGCACTGATGCAGGACCAGGTCGACGCCTTGACCGAGGCGGGCGTGAGGGCCCGCTACCTCAACTCGAGCCTCGATGCGGCTACCCAGCGCGAGGTGGAGGACCTGCTCCTGGCCGGGAACCTCGACATGCTCTATGTCGCCCCGGAACGCTTGCTCACGGGCCGTTTCCTCGGCCTGCTGGATCGCATCCCCATCGCCCTGTTCGCGATCGACGAAGCCCACTGCGTATCGCAATGGGGGCACGACTTCCGTCCGGAATACCGTGAACTGGCGATCCTGCATGAGCGCTTTCCCGAAGTGCCGCGTATCGCGCTGACGGCCACGGCCGACGACCGCACGCGCGAGGAAATCGTCGATCGGCTGGGTCTGCACCAGGCACGCCGTTTCGTCTCGAGCTTCGATCGGCCGAACATCCGCTACCGCGTGGCGCCACGCCAGAACGCGCGTCGCCAATTACTCGATTTCCTCGATGCGCATCGGGGAGAGGCGGGCATCGTCTATTGCCTCAGCCGGCGCAAGGTCGATGAAACCGCAGCCTGGCTCGTGGAAGCCGGCGTGGAGTCGTTGCCCTATCACGCGGGCCTGGATGCCGAGACGCGCATGCGCCACCAGCAACGGTTCCTGCGCGAGGAGGGCGTCGTGATGGTCGCGACCGTGGCCTTCGGCATGGGCATCGACAAGCCGGACGTGCGCTTCGTGGCCCATCTCGACCTGCCGCGCAGCATGGAGGGTTATTACCAGGAAACCGGGCGCGCGGGCCGTGACGGCCTGCCGGCCGAAGCGTGGATGGTTTATGGGCTCGGCGACGTCGTCACCATGAGCCAGATGATCTCGCAGTCGGAAGCCGGCGATGACCGCAAGCGCATCGAGCGGCTGAAACTCGATTCCCTGCTAGGCTACGCCGAAGCCACGCGTTGCCGCCGCCAGTTGCTGCTGGAGGCGTTCGCCGAAACCTATCCGCAACCGTGCGGCAACTGCGACAACTGCCTGGTGCCGCCAAAGACCTGGGACGCGACGCTCGCGGCGCAGAAGGCGATGTCGTGCATCTACCGCAGCGGCCAGCGCTACGGCGCGGGGCATCTCATCGACGTCTTACGTGGGGATGCCGGCGAACGCGTAAGGGAGCTAGGCCACGACAAGCTGAGCGTATTCGGCATCGGCGCCGACATGGACGCCACGCAATGGCGCTCCGTGTTCCGCCAGTTGCTCGCTGGCGGCCTCATCGAAGCCGACCCCGAGGGCTATGGCACGCTGCGCCTGTCGCCCACGAGTGGACCGGTGCTCAAGAGCGAGCGCAAGGTATGGCTGCGCGAAGACGCCCGGCCGGCGAAGGGACGCCGCACGGCGCGTACGTCGCCCGCGATACCCGGCGGCTCGCTGGGCATCGAGGAAATCGAACAGCCGCTGTGGAACGAACTGCGTCGGGTGCGTTCGGAACTGGCGAAGCAGCACGGCGTGCCTGCCTACGTGATCTTCCACGATGCGACTCTTCTGGCCATGCTGCGGGCGTTGCCCGGGAATGAAGAGGAGCTGGCGTCGATCAGCGGCGTGGGCGAGAACAAACTCAAGCGCTACGGCAAGGACTTCCTCGCGGTGCTCACTGCCGCGGGTTAACGCCCGCCGACGATTGAGGTTATTCTCAACCCCGCGCCACGACTGAAAAAAATGGCCTCGTCTGCTTGCGTGTGTTACGGGCCGTCCCCATTGCTTCCGGGACGACCCCATTCGATACGTTCGCCTGTTCGACGTGACGAGACGAGGGTGCATGCCGTGGCTCCGGTCACGGCCAACGACGACTCGGGGAGCCGCCCATGCACGACGCCACGCCACTCATCGCCACCATCGTCGGTGGTCTTGTCCTCGCTTTCATTTTCGGCGCCATCGCCCATCGATTGCGCCTGCCCGTGCTCGCGGGCTACCTGGTGGCCGGCGTGGTCGCCGGGCCGTTCACGCCAGGCTATGTCGCCGATGCCCATATCGCGCAGGAACTCGCCGATCTGGGCGTCATCCTGCTCATGTTCGGCGTGGGCCTGCACTTCTCACTGAAAGATCTGCTTTCGGTCAAGGCGATTTCCATCCCGGGTGCCGCCGTGCAGATGGCCGTCGCCACCGGGCTCGGCATGTTGCTCGGCTGGTTCCTCGGTTGGCCGCTCGCCCAGGGATTCGTCTTCGGACTCGCGCTTTCCGTGGCGAGCACGGTCGTGCTGCTGCGTGCCATGGAAGAGCGCCGCCTGCTCGATAGCGACCGCGGACGCATCGCAGTGGGCTGGCTGATCGTCGAAGACCTCGCCATGGTGCTGGCGCTGGTGCTGCTGCCCGCCATTGGCGGATTCCTTGGCGCGGAGCAGGGTGGCGCGGCACCGGATATGGGCGCCTTGCTCGAGACTGTGGCATGGACCATCGGCAAGGTGGTGGTCTTCGTCGCGCTGATGCTCATCGTGGGCAAGCGCGCGATCCCCTGGGTGCTGCAAGCCGTCTCCGCCAGCGGTTCGCGCGAACTGTTTCGCCTTGCCGTGCTCGCGATCGCCCTTGGTATCGCCTTCGGTGCGGCACACCTGTTCGATGTCTCATTCGAACTCGGCGCATTTTTCGCCGGCATGATGATGGGCGAATCGAAACTGTCGCAGCGTGCCGCCGAGGAAACTCTGCCGTTGCGCGACGCGTTCGCGGTGCTGTTCTTCGTGTCCATCGGCATGCTGTTCAATCCGCACATCCTCGTCGAACACCCGTGGATCGTGCTCGCCGCATGCCTGATCATCATCCTCGGCAAGTCCATCGCCGCGTTCGCCATCGTGCGCGCGTTCGGCCGTCCGGTGAAAACGGCGCTCACCATCGCGACCAGTCTCGCGCAGATCGGCGAGTTCTCCTTCATTCTCGCCGGCCTGGGCGTGTCGCTGGGACTGCTCAGCGAACAGGGGCGCGATGTCCTGCTCGCCGCGGCGATCGTTTCCATCCTGGTCAACCCGCTGCTGTTCGTCGCTTTGGACCGCTGGATCGCACGGCACGACACCGACGCCCCCGAAGACCATGCCGACGCCATCGCGGGGCACACCGTACTCGTTGGTTACGGGCGTGTCGGCCGCCGGGTGTTCGCCGAACTGCAAGCCGCAGGCGCACGCACGCTGGTGATCGAATCCGATGAAGACGCCGTGCGCGAACTGCGCGACCAGGACACGGCGGAAATCGTCATCGGCAATGCCGCCGCGGCACCGATACTGGCGGAGGCGAACCTCGCGGATGCACGCGCCCTCATCGTGGCGGTGTCCGATCCTTTCGAAGGCGGGCAGATCGTGCGCGCGGCACGTGCGCTGCGCGCGGACCTGCCGATCGTGGCGCGCGCGCATTCCCAGGAATGCGTCGACCATCTGGATAGCCTCGGTGCGAGCGAAGTGATCTACGGTGAGCAGGAACTTGCGCATAGCCTGTTCGAAGCGGCACAGCCACGCCGGGAAGCTCCTGCCGCCCACTGAAGCGGCTCCTGCGCAAAATCCGGCAAGAATCGCCAACGCTGGACACGTGGACCTAACGCACCGCTCGCTACCGTAAGAGGATTGGCGAACGAGACGACGAGGACCCCATGGCATCCCGGATCGAAGACTACGCGATGCTCGGCAATTGCCGCAGCGCGGCGCTGGTGGCGAAGAATGGCTCGATAGACTGGCTTTGTCTCCCCCGGTTCGATTCTTCCTCCTGTTTCGCCGCCTTGATCGGCGAGGAAGGCAACGGGCGCTGGCGGATCGCGCCCGCCGATCCCGCTGCGGTCGGCACGCGCCAGTACATCGATGGCAGCCTCGTCCTGGAGACCGTGTGGCAAACGCCCACGGGCAGTGCGCGGGTCATCGATTTCATGCCCTTCGCCGGTGACCAGGTGGGCGTGACGCGCATTGTCGAGGGGATTGAAGGCCGGGTGGATTTCGAAGCCGTGCTCACCATCCGCTTCGACTACGGCAACGCGGTGCCGTGGGTCAGCCGGGTGGACGAGACCACGCTGACCGCCGTCGCGGGGCCCGACATGCTGGTCGTGCGCAGCCCGGTCGCCGTCGAGGGCGAAGGCATGCACAGCATCGCCCGCTTCGCCGTGAGCAAGGGGGAATCTGTTCCCTTCGTGATGGCCTGGGGACCCTCGCACCTGCCGCTGCCGGAGGCACTGGACGCGTATGCCGAACTGCGCGATTCCCTGGCCTTCTGGGAAGCCTGGTCGGACCGCTGCAATGGCACGGGAGAGTGGAGCGAGATCGTGCGCCGTTCCCTCGTCGTGTTGAAAGGCCTGAGCTACCTTCCCACCGGTGGCATCGTTGCCGCGCCCACCACGTCGTTGCCCGAGCAACTCGGAGGACAACGCAACTGGGACTACCGCTATTGCTGGGCACGCGATGCGACTTTCGTGCTGTCCGCGCTGGTGAACGCGGGCTACCACGACGAGGCCAGCGCCTGGCGCGACTGGGTCCGTCGCGCGGTGGCCGGTTCGCCGGAGCAACTCCAGGTGCTCTATGGCCTTGCGGGCGAGCGGCGCCTCGAAGAATTTGAGGTGCCCTGGCTCAACGGCTATGAGGGCGCGAAACCGGTGCGCATCGGCAATGCCGCTTCGGCGCAATTCCAGCTCGATATCTTCGGGGAACTGGTCGGGGCGTTCGCCCACGCCATCAGCCATGGCGTGACCCTGCAGCCCGAAGCCGATGACGTGCAGGCGGTGTTCCTCGATCACCTGGCCGGCATCTGGCGTTCGCCCGACGAGGGCATCTGGGAAATCCGCGGCGAGCCGCGGCATTTCGTCCATTCCAAGGTCATGGCATGGCTGGCTTTCCAGCGCGCGTCGGAACAGAAACGCGAGGTGGGGCACGAGGGCTACTCGCGGCGTTGGCGCGCCATCGCCGATGAGATCAAGGCCGACATCCTGGCCAAGGGCGTTGACCCGGTGCGTGGCTGCTTCACCCAGTCGTACGGGTCGACGGAACTGGACGCGAGCCTGTTGCTGGTGACGCTGACCGATTTTCTTCCGCCGGACGATCCGCGCATCGTCGCGACCGTGCGTGCAATCGAGGAAGACCTGCTCGTGGAGGGCTTCGTGCGCCGTTACGACACGCGCAGTGGCGTGGATGGCCTGCCCCCGGGTGAAGGCGAATTCCTGCCGTGCAGCTTCTGGCTGGTCGAGAACTATGTGCTGCTGGGTCGACTCGACGAAGGCCGCGACTTGTTCACGCGCCTGATCGGCCTCGCGAACGACCTCGGGCTGCTCGCAGAGGAGTACGATCCCCGTTCGAAACGACTGCTGGGCAATTTCCCACAAGCCTTTTCCCACGTCGCGTTGATTAATGCCGCTTTCAGCCTCGCGCATGGGTACAGTGCGACGGCGGATGTCCACGCTACCCCCGAAGCCCTCGATCCCCAAGGAGTTCGTGCATGAGCCAAGCCCAACCGAAGCGCGCCACCTCCCGCGCTCATCCGGCCGACCCGTGTACCGTCGTGATTTTCGGCGCCGCCGGTGACCTCACCAGCCGCCTCGTGGTGCCCGCGCTGTACAACATGCGCCGCACCGGCCTGCTGGCCGACAACTTTTCCGTGATCGGTTTCAATCACGGCAAGATGACCGATAACGCCTGGAAGAAAGGCCTGACGACCGCGCTCGAGCGCTTCGTCGGCAACAGTGGTGGCAAGCTCGACAACGAGGCCTGGGACTGGCTGAGCAGCCAGATGACCTACCACGCGGGCGACTTCGACGACCTGACCGCGTTCCAGAGCCTGGCCATCAAGCTCAAGGACGCCGAGCGCCGCCGCGGCACCAAGGGCAACGTGTTGTTCTACCTCGCCACGCCGGAGCGCTTCTTCGGTGACGTGATCGAGCAGCTGCAGAAGGCCGGCCTCGTCGACGACGGTGGCCCAGACGGCGACTTCTGGCGCCGCGTGATCATCGAGAAGCCGTTCGGTCACGACCTTGCCTCGGCGCATGCCCTGAACGAACGCATCCTCAAGGTGTTGCGCGAAGACCAGATCTACCGCATCGACCACTTCCTCGGGAAGGAAACGGTGCAGAACATCATGGCGTTCCGTTTCGCCAATGGCCTGTTCGAACCCATCTGGAATCGCGATCGCATCGATCACGTGCAGATCACCGTCGCGGAGACGGTCGGCGTCGAACGCCGTGGCTCGTTCTACGAGCAGACCGGTGCCCTCCGGGACATGGTTCCCAACCATCTGTTCCAGCTGCTGGCGATGGTCGCTATGGAACCGCCGACATCGTTCGACGCGGAGGCCGTGCGCACGCGCAAGGCGGAGACCATCGAGGCGATCCGTCCCATCCAGCCGGAAGACGCCATCCGCGGCCAGTACGGCCCCGGCGCGGTCAATGGCGAGCTGGCCATTTCCTATCGCGACGAGCCGAACGTGGCGCCGGACTCGGTCACCGAGACCTTCGTGGCGATGAAACTGTCCATCGATACATGGCGCTGGTCGGGCGTGCCGTTCTACCTGCGCACGGGCAAGCACATGGGCCGGCGCACCACGGAGATCGCGATCCGCTTCAAGTCCGCGCCGTTCGCCCCGTTCCGCGGCACGGGCATGGATGCGTTCGGACCCGACTGGCTGGTGTTGCAGATCCAGCCCGACGAGGGCATCTCGCTGCAGTTCGACGTGAAGCGCCCGGGGCCGCGCGTGGAACTCGCGCCGGTACGGATGGACTTCAAGTACGCGGACTGGTTCCGGGCCGAGCCGAACGTGGGTTACGAAACCCTGTTGTACGACTGCATGACCGGTGACGCCACGCTGTTCCAGCGCGCCGACATGGTCGAGGCCTGCTGGCGCGCCGTGCAGCCGATCCTCGACGACTGGTCACAGCGCACACCGGCGGATTTCCCGAACTATGCCTCGGGCAGCGCGGGCCCGGCCTCGGCCGACACGCTGCTGGCCCTGGGCGGCCGCTCCTGGCGTCCGCTGAATTCCGCAGCCGAGCTCAACGCGAGGCGCACCGCGAAGCCCAAGGTGGACACCCCACCCCCGGCGCTGAAATCGCCGGAACGTCGCGCCGCCACAAAGCGCGCCGCCGCGAAGAAGGCCCTGCGCAGCACGTCGGTAAAGAAAACCACGCGCGGTGCCTCGGTGACGAGGGCCACACGCGGTGCCCCGGCCAAGGGTGCGACGCGCGGTGCTTCCGCGAAGGCCACAGCGCCCGTTCAAAAGCCGAAGACGGCACCGGCAAAGAAGACCGCAATCAAGAAGACCGCGATCAAGAAAGCCGCAGCGGCTCGCAAGGCCGCACCAACAAAGCGCGCCCCAACCAAAGCCAAACCCACCAGAAAATAAGCCGCCCCTAAAGGGGCGAGAAGACCTGTGGGAGCCGCTTCAGCGGCGATAGCGGCCCCAGGCGGCCAAAGACCCAACACCCAGGCACTACCTCTCAAGAGGTAGTGCCTCCTCCCGTCATACGCACCCACCCCCCGCTCCCCGCCGCCCACTTCAGGCCTCTGTACAAAAAAATCACGCGACTTTTCCGCTGCATTGCAGCAAAGCCAGCGATTTGTACCGCCTTGACGGGCCCTCCCGCGGGGACGCAAGAAAAACCCATGCCGGCTAAGCAGGTTAGCGCATACCATCGCATGTCTGTCCTACGCATGGATCGATCCAAATTCACGCTGAGAATTTCCGCAGTGCAGTATTTTCGTAATTTCAATAATCACTGCCAAAACCGTGACTTGCATCACTTTGTGTGTCTTTAGATCGAGTTAAAAAATTGGTTGACAACGTTGTCAGCGGGCCCTAAAAATCCGCCCCGTAACACCACTGCAATAGCGGCGACGATGTGATCGGGATACGCCCCGGTCCGACACGGCGAGCGCGGTAGGGCGCAGGGCAAAACGACATCCAGCGGAACGAACAGCGGCGAACGCGGGCGACAGCCTGCGCAGGTGCGTTCGTGCCGAAAAAAGACACCACGCAGGGAAGGGGGCGGATGCGCGAGCGTCGTCTCCTTTCCTGCACCCCACACCCCAGGAGATCGATGTGAATCACCGGATCAGCGCACTTTCCATGGCCATCATGGCCGGGCTGTTCGCCACGGGCAGCGTGATGGCGCAGGACGCGGCCACCACCGCCCCCACCACCAAGACCGCCAAGAAGAACGACCCCGCTGCCGCTGCACCGGGCTCCGACGCGAACACCCAGAACGCGTCCAATCTCGAAGGCATCACGGTCACTGGTATTCGCGCCAGCCTGCAGAAGTCGCTGGACCTGAAGCGCAACGCCGATTCGATCGTCGACGCGATCTCGGCGGAAGACGTGGGCAAGTTCCCGGACACCAACGTGGCCGAGTCGCTCTCGCACCTGCCGGGTATCAGCGTCGATCGTAACTTCGGCGAAGGCGACAAGGTCAGCATCCTGGGCACCGACCCGGCGCTGAACCGCCTGCTGCTCAATGGCCAGACCCTGGCTTCCACGAACTGGACGTCCGATCCGAACAACCCGGACAGCCGTTCGTTCGACTACAGCCTGCTCACCTCCGAAATCATCGGTAACGCCCAGGTCTACAAGACCCCGCAGGCGAACATCGACGAAGGCAGCATCGGCGGTACCGTCGTCGTCAACACGCGTCGTCCGCTGGACCTGAAGGCGAACACGCTGACCGGCAACGTGAGCTTCGGTTACAACGACCGCGCCGACAAGGGCAAGCCGAACGCTTCCGTGCTCTACAGCTGGAAGAACAACGACAACACCTTCGGCGTGCTCGGTTCGGTCATGCATTCCGACCGCATCATCGATCGCCAGGGCACCGAGGTCTTCGGCTACCAGCGCGTCAACGATCCGACCGACACGAACCCCGACCACCAGTTCAACCCGGCCGTCGTTTCGCCCGACCAGAAGGGCGTGTACCCGACCGCGGTGAACACGGCATGGTTCCAGCAGCGCCGCACGCGTGACGGCGTCTCCACCGGCCTGCAGTGGAAGCCGAACAGCGGCTTCGAGCTGAACTTCACCGGCCTGTACGTCACCGAGAAGTTCAACAACTTCAACCAGAGCCACTACGGCGAATGGTCGGGCAGCGCGAAGGACGCGACCGCCCTGGGCTTCACCAACGGCGTCGCCACCAGCGGCAGCTACGGCCCGGGCGCTTCCACCTACCTCGACGGCTACGAGCGCGACTCGGTCGTCAACACCGGCACCGCCAACCTGCGCGCCGACTGGTACGGCGACGGCTGGACCGCGTCGAGCCAGGTCGGCTACACCGGTTCCACGGGTGGCTCGGAAGGTATCTGGAACGCGCAGTTCCAGGGCTTCGGTGGCTTCAACTGGGGCCTCGACGGCCAGCATCCGCAGATCAACTACAACAACCCGGACAACCCGTCGCAGATGAACCTGCACGGCATCGGTTACAGCTATGCGCCGAGCTACGATCGCGAGCGTTATTTCCAGGCCGACTTCGCGCACGACGTGAGCTGGGGCCCGCTGAACCAGATCGAGGTGGGTATCAAGGCCACCAACCACCTGGACGGCCAGGACGCCTATGCCTCGCGCTTCGGGCCGACCGATGGCACCGGTTCCAACCTGGCCGCCTTCAACGGTGGTGGTACGCCGAGTGGCTTCCTCGATGGCCTGAACAGCTCCGGCAACATGGGTGACTGGACGACGATCGATCCGGGTGCCCTCAAGCAGTTCGTGACCTCCGCCGCCAATGGCGTTGGCGCGCCGCTCGATCCGAAGGCCACCTACAGCATCGCCGAGCAGAACCGCGCGTTCTACATCCAGGGCGACTTCGCCGGTGACAGCTACCGCGGTAACCTCGGCGTGCGTTACTTCCGCACCCGCGACACCGTGAACGGCTACAACTCGATCGGTCCGGACCAGTACGCGCCGGTGAACAAGCGCAGCTCGTACCACGACTGGCTGCCGTCGCTGAACATCGCCTATGACGCGGCCGATGACGTCACGCTGCGCTTCGCCGCGGCAAAGACGATCGCCCGTCCGCGCTACCAGCAGATGACCCCGTACATCGCGCTGGACGACCGCACGCTTACCGGCTCGGGTGGCAACACCGACCTGCAGCCGTACAAGTCGACCAACTACGACGCGTCGGCCGAGTGGTACTTCTCCGAGAACAGCGTGCTGTCGGCTGAGCTCTTCTTCCGTCGCATCTCGGGTTACATCCTGAACACCGACGTCAAGCAGACGCACTTCAACCTGACCAACCTGCGCGACGACGTGTACGACATGCAGGTGCCGATCAACGCGGGCGTGGCCAAGGTGAAGGGCGTGTCGCTCACCTACCAGCAGAATTTCCGCTATGGTTTCGGCATGCTCGCCAACTACACTTACTCGGACGCGGACACCAGCAACGACTTCCCGCTGCCGTACAACTCGAAGAACTCGTTCAACCTGAGCCCGTTCTACGAGCAGGGTCCGTGGAATGCCCGCCTGACCTACAGCTGGCGTTCGGCGTACTTCACCTCGATCGCGCAGCTGCAGTCGCAGCAGATCACGGGCATCTTCCGTGAACTGGACGCGTCGGTCGGTTACCAGGTGAACGACCACATCCGCGTCTCGCTGGATGCCACGAACCTGCTCGACGAGACGTACTTCCAGTACGACAACACGCCGAGCCAGCCGCTCAACGCGTACAAGAACGGCCGTACGTACACGCTGTCGCTGGGCTTCAAGCTGTGATGCGCCGCGCGTCGCTGGCGCTGGCGGTCTGGCTTCTCGCCGGCACCGCCGGCGCGGCCACGCCGGTGGAGAAAGACCTCTCCGCCGGCTGGCGGTTCCGCCTCGCACCCGGGGCGGCGTCAGCGAACGCGCAGCAAGCACCCACGGACTGGCAACCGGCACACGTGCCGGGAGCCGTCCAGACGGATCTCCTGGCGCTGGGACGGATCGAGGATCCGTTCTGGCGAAACAATGAGGCCGGTCTGCAATGGATCGGGCTCACCGACTGGGATTACCGCCTGGACTTCGATATCGACGGGGCCGCGCTCAAGCGTGACCACGTCGATCTTGTTTTCGACGGCCTCGACACCTTTGCCGAGGTCAGCCTCAACGGCAAGAAGCTGCTTTCCGCGGACAACATGTTCCGTCGATGGCGCCTGCCGGTGAAGAACACCCTGCACGCGGGCAGCAACACGCTGCTGGTGCACTTCCAGTCCCCGATCGGCCGGCTCCTGCCGTGGCTGATGAAGCAGCCGTACTCGCTGCCGGGTGAATTCGATTCGTCCTTCGGCGACGAGCCGAAGGGCAAGCAAACCTCCAACTACGTGCGCAAGGCGAACTACCAGTACGGTTGGGACTGGGGTCCGCGTTACGTCACCGCGGGCATCTGGCGTCCCGTCCGGCTGGAAAGCTGGGACGGCTGGCGCGTCGCCGACCTGCATATCGCGCAGACGAAGGTCGACGAGTCCGTGGCCGACGTGCAGGCGCAACTCGACGTGCGCGCCGACAAGGCCGGCTCCGTGTCCGTGAAGGTCGAATGGACCGCACCCGACGGCCAGCACGGCGAGCAGACGCAAGAGATCGCGCTGAAGAGCGGCGAGAACCACGTGGCCGTGCCGCTGACCATCGCGCACCCGCAGCGCTGGTGGCCGGTCGGCTATGGCGCACCCAACCTCTATCGCTTCCATGCCAGCGTCGCCGCCGGTGGCGCCACCGTGGCGGAAGCCGATCGCGAGACGGGCCTGCGCAGTGTGGAACTGCGCCGCGAGAAGGACCAGTGGGGCAGGGGCTTCGCCTTCGTCGTCAACGGCGTGCCCATCTTCGCCAAGGGCGCCAACCTCATTCCGTTCGACAGCTTCCCGTCGCGCGTGACGACCGAGCGCATGGCCGCCATCCTGCAGTCCGCGCACGACGCCAACATGAACATGTTGCGCATGTGGGGCGGCGGCACCTACCAGGACGATGCCTTCTACGCGACGGCCGATCGCCTTGGCCTCATGATCTGGCAGGACTTCATGTTCGGCGGTGCCATCACGCCGTACGACGAGGCCTTCCGCGAGAGCAGCCGCATCGAGGCGGTCGAGCAGGTCACCCGCCTGCGCGATCATCCGTCCATCGTGCTGTGGGCGGGTAACAACGAAGTCCAGACCGGCTGGGACGACTGGCCGGATCGCCAGGACTTCCGCAAGTTCGTCAACGCGGACGAAGTGAAGCGCGTGGACGAAGGCATGCGCGAACTGTTCGGCAAGACGCTGCGCAAGGTGGTCAACGACCTGTCGCCGGAAGTCCCGTACTGGGCCAGTTCGCCGAGCACGGACTACGAAGGTCCGGCCAACGTCGAGAACGACGGTGACTACCATTACTGGAAAGTCTGGTCCGGCTCCGAGCCGATCGCCCACTACCTCGACATGACGCCGCGCTTCCAGTCCGAGTACGGCCTGCAGTCGTTCCCGGTGATGGCTACGATCAAGGCCTTCGCCAAGCCGGAAGACATGCAGCCGGAATCGACGGTGATGCGCGCGCACCAGAAGTTCGCCAACGGCGATGGCAACCAGCGCCTGCTGTTGTACATCCGCCAGGAGTATGGCGAGCCGAAGGATTTCCCGTCGTTCGTGTACCTGAGCCAGGTGATGCAGGCCGAAGGCATCGAACTGGCGGCTGAGCACCTCCGCAGCGCGCGCCCGCGCAACATGGGCACGCTGTACTGGCAGCTCAACGATGTGTGGCCGGGCGCGTCCTGGGCCAGCGTCGACTACTTCAATCGCTGGAAGGCCCTGCAGTTCCACGCGAAGCGCTTCTATGCGCCCGTGGACGTCGTGCCCCTGCGCCGCGACGGCAAGACCGAGGTCTTCGCCGTGTCCGATCGCACGCAGGCCTTCGACGCCACCCTGCGCACGCGTGTCTACGACATGGGCGGCAAGCTGCTGCGCGAAGAAGACAAGCCGGTGCATGCCGCCGCGCTCGCCAGCACGTCGGTCGCCCAGCTCGACGACGCCGCGTTGCTGAAGGGTGCCGATCCGCGGCATACCGTGGTCGCGTTCGACCTGCTCGAACAAAGCAAGGTGGTGGCCCATCACCTGCTTTACTTCGGCGCGGCGCGCACGCTCGAGCTGCCGGCGCAACCGGGTCTCGAGACGGCGTTGCACGACGGTCCGAACGGCATCGTGTTGACCGTCACGGCGAAGCGGCTGGCGCGCGCCGTATGGATCGACACGGGCGACCTGGACGTCCATCTGTCGAACAACGCTTTCGACCTGCTGCCAGGCGAAAGCGTCGATGTCGCGATCGACGGCAAGGTCGAAAGCGATGCACTTCGTCACACGATCACGGTACGCTCCCTGGTCGATGCCCTGAAGGAAACGAAATAAGTGAACCCGAACCGTCGCAACCTCATCAAGTGGATGTCACTGGTGCCCGGCGTGGCGATGGTCGGCAGTGTCAGTACGGCGGCGCTCGCGGGGACGAAGTTCCCGAGCAAGCGTCCCCCCGTGGGCAAGCGCAAGTTCACCAGCGAGGCGGTCGAGCACCTGATCGCCTCGACGAAGAAAAAGATCGCCGATCCGGAACTGGCGTGGCTGTTCGAGAACTGCTTCCCGAACACGCTCGACACCACGGTCGAGGTCGGTCGCCTCGATGGCTATGAGGACACCTTCGTCGTCACCGGCGACATCGATGCGATGTGGCTGCGTGACTCGTCCGCCCAGGTCTGGCCGTATCTGCCACTGGTGGCGAAGGACGAGGCGCTGCGCAAGCTGTTCCGCGGCCTGATCCGCCGCCAGTCGCGTTGTATCTCGATCGATCCCTACGCCAACGCGTTCCTGCCGGACCCGAAGGGCAAGAGCAAGCTCGATTGGGCCCAGGCCGACCAGACCGACATGTTGCCGGGCGTGGCCGAGCGCAAGTGGGAAATCGATTCGCTGTGCTATCCGGTGCGCCTTGCGCACGGCTACTGGCAGGCGACCGGCGACCGCGAACCGTTCGACGAATCCTGGCGCGCCGCGACACGCCGCATCGTCACCACCTTCCGCGAACAGCAGCGCAAGGACGGCACGGGTCCGTATCACTTCCAGCGCCCGTCGCCGAATCCGACCGAGAGCCAGTTCCTGCATGGCTACGGCCAGCCGACGCGTCCGGTGGGCATGATCCACGCGATGTTCCGTCCGTCGGACGACGCGACGCTGTACCCGTTCAATATCCCCGGCAACCTGTTCGCGGTCGTGACGCTGCGTCGCATCGCGCAGATGCACGCCACCTTCTACGGCGACCAGTCCTTCGCCGGCGAATGCAACGCGCTGGCCGACGAAATCGCCGCCGCCGTGGAGCAGTTCGGCACCATCAAGGACGAGAAGGGCGAGTACTGGGCCTACGAAGTGGACGGCTACGGCAACCAGCTGTTCATGGACGACGCGAACGTCCCCAGCCTGCTCGCGCTTCCTTACCTGGAAACAACGGCACGCGACGCCCGCTACGCACGCACGCGCGCCAGGGTGTGGAGCGCGGCGAACCCGTATTTCTTCAAGGGCACGGCCGGCGAAGGCGTCGGTGGCCCGCACGAAGGCCTGCGCATGATCTGGCCGATGTCGATCATGATGAAAGCCTTCACCACGGACGACACGGCGGAGATCCGCCAGTGCCTGCACTGGCTGAAAACCACGCACGCCGGCACCGGCTTCATGCACGAAGCCTTCGACCAGGACGACCCGAAGCAGTTCACGCGCTCGTGGTTTGCCTGGGCCAACACCTTGTTCGGCGAGCTGATCGTCCATCTCGCCGACAAACAACCCGATTCCCTGCGCCGCGTCTGATCCGGCGCCTGAACTGGAGCGATTCATGGTTACCCGTCGACGTTTTCTGCAAGGGATGGCCGCCTTCACGGCGATCGGTCAGCTCGGTTCCCTCACCGCGTTGGCCAGTGGCGTGCAAGAAGGCCTGAACGCGTCCTCCGCCAGCGGCGGCACCGCTGCGGATGGCGTCTTGCGTTACGTCGACGTCTTCGTCGGCACGGGCGGCCACGGTCACACCTTCCCCGGTGCGACCCGGCCGTTCGGCATGGTCCAGCTGAGCCCGGACACCTATAACGCGGAGTGGGACGGCTCGTCCGGCTACCACCAGGGCGACGGCTCGATCATGGGCTTCTCGCACACGCACCTGTCCGGCACCGGCGCGAGCGACATGCTCGACTTCCTGGTCATGCCGTCGATGGGTCCGGTCCGTCTGCAACCGGGCGACCGCGACTACGACGGCGTGAACTACGTCTCGCGCTTCGACGCGAAGCGGCAGGGTGGCGGCAAGCGTCCGAAGGGCTACAAGACGGGCATCAAGGGATTCCGCTCGCACTACACCGGCGAGCAGGCACACCCGGGTTACTACCGCGTCAAGCTCACCGAGCATGACATCCTCGCCGAACTGACCGCTACGCTGCGTGCGGGTATCCACCGCTACACCTTCAGCAAGGATGGCGACGCCCATCTGCTGGTCGACATGACACACGGCTTCCAGGACAACCCGCGCGAGCCCACCCGCGTGAGCGACGTCGAGCTGCGCCTCGTGGGTAACGACACGCTGGTCGGCGGCCGCCGGGTGTACCAGTGGGCGAGTGGGCGCGTGATCTACTTCGCGATGAAGCTGTCGCGTCCGGTCTCCAGCGCGACGCTGTACGAGAACGACAAGGCACTGCCGAACGGCACGACATCCGCCAAGGGCGACCACCTCAAGGCGGCGCTGCATTTCGACAAGGCGTCCAGCGAGCCCCTGCTCGTGAAGGTCGGCATTTCCGGTGTCGACATCGACGGCGCCATGCGCAACCTCGACGGCGAGATTCCCGCATGGGACTTCGACGGCGTGCGCGCGTCGGCGGAAGCCGAGTGGGAACACGAACTCTCGAAGATCCGCATCGCCTCGTCGTCGGACAAGGTGAAGCGCACGTTCTACAGCTCGCTTTACCACACCATGCTCGCGCCCACGGTGTTCAGTGACTTCGACGGCCGTTACCGCGGCATGGACCGCGCGGTGCACACGCTTCCCGAAGGCCGGCACAACTACAGCACCTATTCGCTCTGGGATACGTACCGCGCCGAACATCCGCTGTTCACGCTGTACCAGTCCGAGCGCGTGCCCGATCTCGTGGACGGTATCGTCCGCCTCGCCGTCGAAAGCCCCAGCGGTGCGCCGGTGTGGCCGCTGCAAGGCATCGAGACGGTCTGCATGATCGGTTATCACTCCGCCGTGGTCGTCGCCGAGGCGCAGGCCAAGGGCTTCACCGGCATCGATTACGCCAAGGCCTGGCCGGTCTTCCGTCGCCGCGCCATGCAGGACGATTACTTCGGCCTGCGCGACTACCGCAAGCTCGGCTACATCCCCAGCGAGAAGGAAGGCGAGGCGGTCAGCAAGACGCTGGAATACGCCTATGACGATTGGGCGGTGGCGCACATGGCGGAGGGCCTCGGCCATGCCGACGAAGCCGCCGAACTGCGCAAGCGTTCGCAGAACTATCGCAACGTGTTCGACAAGGACATGCAGTTCGTGCGTCCGCGCGCCGAGGACGGCAGCTGGCTGCAACCCTTCGATCCGATCGCCATCGGGCATTCGAAGCGCTGGCGCGACTTCACCGAGTCGAACGCCTGGCAGGCCACCTTCCTCAACCAGCACGACCTCTACAACTACATGGAACTGTTCGGCGGGGAGCAGGGCTTCGAGAAGAAACTCGACGCGTTGTTCAACGCCGACTCGACCCTGCCGGACAATGCACCGCCGGATATCGCGGGCATGGTCGGCCAGTACGCCTTCGGCAATGAGCCGGGCCATCACATGCCCTACCTCTACGCTTACACCGGCGCGCACCACAAGACGCAGGCGCGCGTGCGCATGCTGCTCGAGACCATGTATCTCCCCGAGCCCGATGGCCTTCCCGGCAACGAGGATTGCGGCCAGATGAGCGCGTGGTACGTCATGAGCGCCATGGGCCTGTATGCCGTGGACCCGGTCAGCACCAACTATGTATTCGGCAGCCCGTTGCTCGATCGCGCGGAAGTGCAGGTCGGTGGCGGCCGCACCCTGGTCATTGAGACGAAGGACAACGGCCCGGGCCGTCCGTACATCCAGTCGGTGACCTGGAACGGTCAGCCGTGGACAAAGAGCTGGATCCCGCACAAGGAACTGGCCGCCGGCGGCACGCTCAGCTTCGTCATGGGCGACCAGCCGAACGAGTCGTTCGGCAAGGCCGCGGCCGATCGTCCGCCCTCGTTCGACGCCCCCGCCAGGGCCTGAGGCGGCACGCCTGGAGCGACGGGCAGGAAACCGCGCCCCTCGTTTCCGGAGGGGCGCAAACGTTTTCGCGGGTACCGTTCACGATCGGTAGACCCTCGTACCGACACTCTGGCCGGGCCGGGAGGATCCGGCTGGGGAAGGGGAGCACCATGTCGTACGCGGGACGGATGTACTTTCGGTTGTACCTGCCGGGCGTGATCGCCTTGTCCGTTGGCGCCGTGGCTGCCGCGGGACTGAAGGCCGCGCAGCAGTTGCCGGGCGAGTTCGGCATCCTTTCCCTTTACTCGAACCTTCCGGGCTGGACTTTCGCGGGCGGTCTCGTGCTCGCGCTGACGATCGCCGCCGTCCAGACCGTGCGTCTTCGTTTATGGGAGCGTGGGGCGATCGCCGGCTGCTATGTGTGCGGAAGCCTGCTCGGTGCACCACGTGCCGCACGGCGTGGATTGGGCATGACCCGGCATTGCCTCGGTTGCGGCAAGGTGCATGGGGTGAACCATCGGCTGTCGCCCGTGGTCGTGCCCCTGGCGGTGGCCGTGACGGACACCGCCGCTCCGGTCAGGAGCGTACGTTCGTCACCGTGATGCGGTGACCGATGCGCTCGAGCAGCGCGCGCAGCGCCTCGGCGTCTTCCAGGCTCGTGTCGTCCTCGAGCGACAACCACACGGTGTCGCCGGAAAGGCCGTGGACCTTTTCGTTGAACTCGATCTCGATGGCGACCTTGTCGCCGGGCTGGACCACCGATACCGCGAAATTACGTTGCTGCACGCCCTGGCTTCCCCTGGTGAACGATCTGATGGATTCGCTCCATTTTACCGGTCCGGGGGCGGAAAGTGCTGTCCGTGACGAGTGATGCGTGAACCACGGCACGTTCACCCGCGCCCCACGCGCCATCCGGGCTAATCGGAGGCACGAGGAGGAAACCATGCTTCAACTGAATCCACCGCTTCCCTTGAACACGCCCAAGGGCGAGGGCTTCGCCCACTTCCTGATCGACTACGGACCGGAGTCCGACCTCTACTGGACGGTGTTCATCACCGCCACGGGTGAGATATGGACGTTCGCCAACCGGGAAGTCCGCGCGTCGAAGAACATCACGCTGGGCCGTACCGCGCCCTCCGTTCCTCGCCCCGCTCCCGCCAGGCGCCCGACGGGCGATCTGCGCGAACCGGGCGTGGTCCCATTCACGGCGGCCGACGGCCAGGGGTGACCGTCGCCTCTTCGGGCGGGTCGTCCGCCCCGGCAAGCGGCGGCGCCACCTCCTCCAGGGGACGGCGTTCCGCCGCGATTCCCAGCAGAGACGCGGCGGCCGCTCCGATCAGCATCAGGCCAGCGCCGAGCGCGTAACCCCAGCCGATGGCGTCGCGCTCACCCGTACCGATCAGGCTTCCGAACAGCCATGGGCCGGCGACGCCACCCAGGGCGGTGCCGAAGGCGTAGAAGAGGGCGATGGCGAGCGCGCGAAGTTCGAGCGGGAAGCTCTCGCTCACGGTCAGGTAGGCCGAGCTGGCGGCGGCCGAGGCGAAGAAGAAGACCACGCTCCACGCGACCGTCTGCGTGCGGGCGTCGAGCATACCGTGGACGAACAGCCACGCGATGCCGAACAGCAGGAGGCCGGAGAGCGCGTAGGTGATGACGATCATGGGCCGCCGCCCCACGCTGTCGAAAAGCCGCCCGAGCAGCAGCGGTCCAAGGAAGTTGCCCGCCGCGAAGGGCAGCAGGTAGAACCCGATGTCGGCATCGGCGACGCCATAGAAGCGGCCCAGCACGAGGGCGTAGGTGAAGAAGATCGCGTTATAGAAGAACGCCTGGGTCGCCATCAGCACGACGCCGAGCAGCGTGCGCTTCGGATAGGCCCGGAAGAGGGTGGCGGCGACGTCGGCCATGGTGAGGCGACGCGGACGCAGGCGTAGCCTCGCGAGCGGCTGTGCCGGCGGGCTTACCTCGAGACGTCGTTCGATGTCCGCGACGATGGCTTCCGCCTCGGCGATGCGCCCGTGCAGCATCAGCCAGCGCGGGCTTTCCGGTATCCAGTGCCGCAACAGGAGGATGCCAAGCCCGAGCACGGCGCCCAGGCCGAAGGCGAGCCGCCAGCCGATCTCCGCGGGCACCCAACCCATATCGAGCAGGACCACCGCGGCCAGCGCGCCCGCGGCGGCGCCGAGCCAGAAGCTGCCGTTGATCACCAGGTCGGTATGTCCCCGATAGCGCGCGGGGATCAGCTCCTGGATCGCCGAGTTGATCGCCGCGTACTCGCCCCCGATTCCGGCGCCCGTGAGCATCCTGAAGAGGGCGAAGGTGACGAAGTCCGGTGAGAACGCCGTCGCCGCCGTCGCGGTCAGGTAGAGCCCAAGGGTCACCGTGAAGAGCTTCTTCCGGCCCAGGCGGTCGGTGAGCCAGCCGAAGAACAG
>DATNJP010000075.1:0-2541 GCA_035603855.1 Luteibacter sp.
GGCGGGGTATATCAGCCGGCGCGCGCAGGATGGAACCACTTCTCCACATGAGCACCAAGTACGTACTGGATCCAGCTGACCGCCGCCGCTTGCTCGCGTCGCCCGCGGGCTGGATCGCCTGTGGCATGGGTTCCGGACTGACGCCGAAAGCGCAGGGCACCTTCGGGTCGCTGGCGGCGATCCTGCCGTGGCTGCTGCTGCGGGATCTCACCGTGCTGGCGTGGCTCGGCGTGATCGTCGTGGCCTTCGCCATTGGCGTCTGGGCCTGCGACGAGGCAGGACGCATCCTCGGCGTCGCCGACCATCGCAGCCTCGTATGGGACGAATTCGTCGGCCAGTGGATCGCGTTGCTACCCGCATTGTTCGCGCCCTGGTGGGCGGTGTTGCTGGGCTTCGCGCTTTTTCGTGTGTTCGACGTATGGAAACCGTGGCCGATCGCCTGGTTCGACCGCCGCGTCAAAGGTGGATTGGGTGTCATGCTCGATGACGTTATCGCGGGTATCTTTGCCGCCATCATCCTGTTCCTGATCCTCCACTTCACCGTCTAGGGATTCGCCATGGAATACCGTCGTCTCGGCTCGACCGGCCTCAAGGTCTCCGCACTTTCTTACGGCGCATGGGTCACCTTCGGCCGCCAGGTCGGCCGTTCGGAGGCGCGCGAACTCATCGCGCTGGCCTACGACAACGGCGTCAACTTCTTCGACAACGCCGAGACCTACAACGCAGGCGAAGCCGAGCGCCTGATGGGTGACGTGATCGCCGACCTGCGCCTGCCGCGCGATGCGTACACCGTGTCGAGCAAGGTCTTCTTCGGCGCCGTCGAACAGCCGAAGCCGACGCAGCGCGGCCTTTCGCGCAAGCACGTGTTCGACGCCTGCCACCAGGCACTCGAGCGCCTGCGCGTCGACTACCTCGACATGTACTTCTGCCATCGCGCCGATCCGGACACGCCGGTGGAAGAGACCGTGCTCGCGATGGATACGCTGATCCGACAGGGCAAGGTGCTTTACTGGGGCACGAGCGAATGGCCGGCCGAGGCCATCGAGGAAGCCCATCGCGTCGCACGCGAACGCAACCTCATCGCCCCGTCGATGGAGCAGCCGCAGTACAACCTGCTGCACCGCGAGCGCTTCGAGCAGGAATACGCCTCGCTGTATAAAAACTACGGCATGGGCACCACGATCTGGTCACCGCTGGCGTCGGGTCTGCTGACTGGCAAGTACAACGACGGCATCCCGGACGATTCGCGCCTGGGGCATCCCGATTACGCCTGGTTGCGTGATGCGTTGATGGAAAACGATGGCGCCCGCCTGAAGACGGTACGCGCGCTGGCGCCCATCGCGGCCGATCTCGGCATGCCGCTTGCGCGTTTTGCGCTGGCCTGGTGCCTGAAGAATCCGAATGTCTCGACGGTGATCCTGGGTGCGAGCAAGACCTCGCAGCTGGAGGAAAACCTGAAGGCGCTCGATGCGGTGAAGCTTCTCGACGACGCGGTCATGCGTCGTGTCGAGGCGGCATTGGGTTAGTTGGTTTTGCTTCGTAGGGTGGGCTCGCCTTGCGGCCTCGCATTTGCGCTCGTGCGCTTGGGGGAGCCCTCGTCCGCCACCCTTGTCGCGAACACGTCGGCCGTCCCTCCGGCGAAAGGTTAGCCGCTGCGCGGCTCATGTTCTTAGGCTTGCGCCGCCTCCGGGCCCGGACGTTCGGGCGGGGGTTTCCGATTCGACATCCTGTCTCAGCGAAAACGGCCGGCCATCCATGGCCGGCCCCCTACGGGCCTTTTCCGCCCGAACGCCCTCGACCTCCTACCGTTCGCGACAAGGGTGGCGGACGAGGGCTGCCGACCACTGAGGTAGGTTGCTGCTGGGCATTGAGGTGGGTTGCCGCCGGCCACTGAGGTGGGTTGTGGGCTTTTCTGTGGGAGCCGCTTCAGCGGCGAACCCTCAGCGTCTCGACCGGGCGAATGAGGCATTGAAGTGATCAACCGAGCAGTCACCGCTTGCACGATGCGACGCAAAGCCTCCTTCGCAACAACCACCCCCGAGGCTTCGCCGCTGAAGCGGCTCCCACACGAGACCTGTTTTTTTTGTGGGAGCCGCTTCAGCGGCGAACCCTCAGTGTCTCGACCAGGCGAACGAGGCATTGAAGTCATCAACCGGGCGGTGACCGCCTGCACCATTCGGCGCAAAGCCTCCTTCGCAACAACTAGTCTTGAGGCTTCGCCGCTGAAGCGGCTCCCACAGGGGAGGCTTTCCCCACATGCCACCCTGAGGGTTCGCCGCTGAAGCGGCTCCCACACAGGGGAGGCTTTTCTCGCACGCGACCTCGGTCTACGCAGCCGCCGGGCGGCACCCTTACCGCGAGCGGTAGGAGGTCGAGGATGGTCGGGTGGAAAAGGCCCGCAGGGGGCCGGCCATGGATGGCCGGCCGTTTTCGCTGAGACAGGATGTCGAATCGGAAACCCCCGCCCGAACGTCCGAGCCCGGAGGCGGCGAAGCCTTAAGACATGAGCCGCGCAGCGGCTACCCTTACGCCGGAGGGACG
>DATNJP010000076.1:0-6434 GCA_035603855.1 Luteibacter sp.
ATCGCGCACGAACGCGCGAAGTCCGTCACGAGGCCCGGCAGTCTCCAACTCCTCAATGGTGACACCGCGATAAGACGGAAGGTCGCGCTCGGGCGACCATTCCAGCCGAGCATACGTAACACCAGCCATCAATGGCCTCTCAAGCGAGAATCTGCTGATGAGGGGGATACTGCGCTCGAGTGCTGTGCTTATCAAGGGAATTCCAGTTAGATCGGTGATCGATGGGGGAGCCATCTTTCACCGGTTAACCAGGTCGAGTCTGTAGGGGAATCACCCCGTTCGTGACCGTTCCGTTTGTCTATGTCGGCACATCGTTCTGACATCGATGGCTTATCAGGATCTTGCATTGACGTGCTGAAGATCGCCAGTCACCGCTGTCGCGCCCGCTCCCACGACAACAACGCATGCGCATTCGCCGTGCACTGCAAACCCAGACGTGTAAGCGCGCCGATGGCATCAAGCCCGAGTGCCATGTGATTGCAGTTGACGGTGTCGGACTCGTGCACGAGTTCCGCGAGCAGTTCGGTGAGGCCGCGCGCGTATTGCAGCCATTCGGTGGCGTCGTTCAACAAGTCGTGCGGCGTGGCCTCGGGGTCGATGGCGTGGGTTGTCGCACGGCTTCCGGAGGTGGCGTTCATGGTGTGCTCCTTGCGAAATGCCTCAGCCCACCGAGGTGCGGCACGCCGTGCACAGCGCGACGTGCCGCGGATCAACAGGCTCGCGGGTTCAACGGCTGCCCGTGACCGGGCGCCGGGAGGCGTGGTTAATGACGTGGGTCGCGGCGGCGCGGTTTACCGGCCCGCACGGCGTGTCACCGGGCAGGATGGTTCACGAAACGCTTTGCTTGAACGGCGGCGCCGCGATTCCTTAACCTGTCTGCGATGGCTGCAGAAGGCTCCGGTAGCCGTTGGGGATGTCGCCGGGGGGATTCGGCGGGCGGGCGGGTGCCGTATGATCAGGGATAGCCATTATCGACTCGAGTCAGTTGGTCATGGTCAGCGGGTCGGAGGTGTTAGTAGCACCCTCGGCCCGCGCTCTCACCGCATGAAGCGATGGTTGTCTGCGACGCGTAGAAGCCGACTACGCAGACAACGAACCCAACCTAGCAGAGCGACGTTGAGTTGTATGTAGTCGCTCAACGAAGCACTGGCCCGTGACAGGCACATTCGCCATCGTCATTCGCATGGCCGAGCAAGGCATCGAGAAGATCGCCCGACGGCGTCCATTCGCCGATGGCCGGGTGAATCAGCATCGCCTTTCGCGCTTCCAGCCGGCGTTCGTTGAGTATCGAAGCGATCGCGGAACGCTCATAAGCTTTCACTGAACGCACGAGACCATTGACCGCGTCGGGCAGCGGTTCGATCGCGCGCGGCGAGATCGAGTCCAGAGAAATATCTGAGGCGATCTCCACGATGTCGTTGTCGGGCAGGTCCGGCAATGCCCCCAGGTTGCGCGTGTTCACGACGATGCGGGCGGGCTTGGCACCGGTCAACGCACTCATGACATCGATGGCGATGCGGTGGTATCCCGTGGCGACGCGGAACGGATCGCCTTCCAGGCTTACCCCACGGTCGAAGGCCGAACCTCCTTCCGCTTCGAGCTTCATGTACGAACCCGAGCGCTGGTTGAGATACGCGGCATAGATATCCACGGCGGCATTGCCATCGCCGGCGTCGAGGCGCGAACGCAACGTGGCAAGCAGGTCGTCGTTGAGCCGCTGGATCTCCGCCCCGCGACTGCCGCCCTGCTTCCGCTGGTTCTCGAGCGCACGGCGGCGCTCGTAATAGAAGAACAGATACTCGGTGGGAATGAGCCGCAGGCTGCGGATCATTTCGAAGTCGAACAGGGGCGCGAGGTAAAGCTGGCGGAGCAGGTTGTCGTCCGCCAACAGGCGATCGAAGACATCCTCGCCGCGCACGCGCACGCCACGTACCCAACCGAGATGGTTGAGGCCGACGTAGTCGCATTCGACATCCTGCGCCGGTTCACCGAGGGCCCGCGCGATGTTGTGGAACAGTTCCGTGGGGGTATCGCAAATGCCCACGATGCGTGCCTTGCTGTGGTCGGTCACGGCCTGGGTGATGAGCCCCGCCGGGTTGGTGAAGTTGACCAGCCACGCCTTCGGGCTGAGCCGTTCCACGAGGCGTGCCTGCTCGATCGCCACCGGAATGGTGCGCAGCGCCATCGCCACGCCCGCCGGACCGGTGGTTTCCTGACCGGGATACCCCTGCTCGATCGATGCGCGCTCATCGGCCGCGCGCCCGGCGATGCCACCGATGCGAACGCTGTTGAGGACGAAGTCGGCACCTTCGATGGTGTCTTCCAGCGATGTCGCGCCACGCAGGCGCAGGTCGCCGCCAAAGCGACGGACGATGGCCTGGCCGAGATCGACCATGATCCGCAGGCGGGCCGCGTCCGGGTCGTACAACACCATCTCCCCGGCGCCGAGGGCTTCCGCCGCCTCGTTTACGCCGAATACCACCAGGGGCGAGCGGACGCTGCCCCCTCCTATCAATGCGATCTTACGGTCCGTACGTCCGCTCACGAAGAGTCCTCAATTGCAGGGGATGGGGAAGAGCTTGCAAGGCGCCCGGCGCGGTGGTGCACAGCGCACCGCAGACACAGGCGCGTTCCACGCAACGCTCGAGCGTTTCACCGTCGAGCAAGGCGTCGATGAGCCCGGCATCGAAGGCGTCGCCGGCACCCGTGGTGTCCAGCGCGGAGACAAGGGGCGCGGCGACGCGACGTGGACCGGAAGGACCATCCATCAGGGCGCCTTGCGCGCCGAGCTTGAGGACGGTCTGCCTGAATCCCTGCGCACGCGCCCAGGCCATGTACGCAAGGGGCACGTCGTCGTCGACGATCAACGCGGCTTCCTTCGCGTTCGGCAGGAAGAAGTCGACCTCGCGGCAGGTGTCATGGTTCGCCGGATCGCGCAGCCACTCGGGATTGAAGCCCACGTCCAGCGACGTGGTGCATCCCGCATGCCTGAGCTGCGGAAGAATGCGCGCCGCGAGGTCGCGTGCCAGGGGCATCGCGAAGTGCACGTGCCGCGCAGCGGCCAGGTCGGCGACGACCGCAGGCACTTCCAGCAACTCGGTCAGGCCGCGATTGGCGCCGAGGTAGGTGAAGAACGAACGGTCCTCGCGCGTGGACACGCTTACGGTGGTGCCGGTGCCATCGGTGCCCAGGCGGATGCCGCCAACGCCGACACCGAACTCGCCAAGGCGGCCCTCGAACCAGTCGAAGTCGGCGTCGCCGATGAGGCCGACCAGGCGCGAACGGCGTCCAAGCCGCGACAAGCCGCAAGCCGTGTTCACGCTGCCGCCGCCCAGCTCGCGCAGGTAGTCGTGGGCCAGCACTTCCTCCCCCGGCCCGGGCCAGCGGGAAAAGCCGCTGAAGACATGGTCGGCGTAGATCTCCCCGACGACGGCAACGTCCCAGGTTTTCAGGTCGACGGATAGGGCCACGAACGGGTTCTCCGGGCTTGCCAAAGGAAAATGAGGGTGCCCGCGACCACCGCCACGACGGCAGTGACGATCGACGGCCAGCCGCTCGTCGCGACGAGGTACAACCACCCGACCACGCTGATGACAATCGGCAGCGGATACAGCGGCATGCGGAACACATCGGCGGAGACTTTGCGCCGTCGCAGCGCGACCACGGCGAAGCATTGGGCGATGTACTGGAACAGGATCTGCACGACCATCAGGGTGGCGATCAGGCGTTCCAGCGAGAGAAAGCACGCCAGTGCGGACGTGATGCCGACAAACACCAGCGATACCGTGGGAAACCCTCCGCGCGGATGCAGACGCGCGAACACGCGGAAGAACTGTCCGTCGGCGGCAGCGGCATAGGGCACGCGCGAATAACCCAACAGCACGACCAGCGCCGACCCCCAGCTGGCAAGCAGGATCAGCGACACTGCCAGCGTGCCACCGATGCGGCCGTGAATGGCCTGCATGAAGTCGGCCACGACGGCCTTCGAATGCGCCGCCTGCTCCCAGGGCAACACACCGAGGATGCTGATGTTGAGGCCCAGGTAGAGCACTGCCACGATGGGAATCGAGATAAGCACCGCCAACGGGATCGTTCGTCGTGGCCGTTTCACTTCGCCACCGAGCATGCAGACGTTGTTGTAGCCGCCGTAGTCGTAGACGGCGATCAGCGCCACCGCACCCAGGCCCAGCCAGAAGCCATGCGTGGAGTCCGTATGCGCGTTGGCGAAGTGGCGCGCATTGGCCATGTCGAAGTGACCGATGCCACTGAAGACGATCCACGCGCAGGCGACGACGACGATCGCGCTGATGAGCATGGACAGCTTCTGGATCTCACCGACACGCCGGTACAACACCACCGTATTCACCAGGCATAACCCGGCTGCCACCAAGCCCCTGCCCGTATCGCCCAGCGATGGTACGAGGTAGCCGAAATACTGGGCGAACCCCACGGCGGCGGAGCCGATCGACAGCGGCGCGGTAAGCAGCGTCTGCCAAAGATAAAGGAAGCCAAAAAGACGACCCATGCGCTCACGGCCATACGCCTCGCGCAGGTAGTGATACGGGCCGCCCGATTCGGGAATGGTCGAGCCCAGCTCGGCCCAGACCAGTCCGTCGCACAGGCAAAGAAAGGCGCCCGCGATCCAGCCAAGCAGTACGCCCGGCCCCGCCAGCGCGGAGAGCGCAAGCGGGATCGTCACGAACGGACCGATGCCGATCATGTTCAGCACGTTCGCCGACAGGCCGCCCCAGAAGCCGATCGCGCGGGGCGGTGCCACGGCGGCTGGCACGGGACCCTCAGTCACGCTGGCTCGCATCGGCGCCTCCGTCGTGCAGGTGATCGGCCGCATGGATGGCCGCGGCGCTGATGCGGTGCAGGTCGAGCACCATCACCGTGTTGTCGCCGGCGCGCAGCCAGGGGCCAGGACAGAACAGCCGTTGTTGCGGCCCGATGTTCCAGTAGCGGCCCAATAGCTGCCCGTTGACCCAAAGATACCCCTTCGACCACTCGCTCATGTCGATGTAGACATCGCCCGGACGATCGAGGCGCACATTGCCCTGGAAGAAGACCCCGCCGCGCGTGGGGATGGTTTTCAGCGGTATGAGACGCTTTAGCCAGTCGCCATCCAATGGTAACGGCCACGCCTCGAAATCACGCAGTGGCGCGTCGTCGAGCGTGACCGGGCCGATCAGGCCTTTGTGATCGCCCAGGCGTGGGCCGAAGTTGATGTGACCGAATGTGTCGAGCAGCACGTCGAGTGTGCTTGCCTTTGGCAGCGTGATGTCCGGTGACGATGAGAGCTTCGCGTGCTCCACGCGGGAAACATGCGCGACCTCACGGCCATCGGCATAGACCACCGCATAGTCACGCACGCCTTGCAGCTGCAATCGCGCACCGCCGTCGATGGCCTTGCGGTACACCACCAGTCCCTGGTCCTGGCCGAACAGAATTTCGTTCGGACCAGGCACAGGGACCCGCGCCGCCTCGCGGGGCAGGTTGTCCCACAACGAGGCATGGGGCGCGAGTGTGACCGTCGGAAAGGTGGTTTTCGGCTCGGGAGGCGGAACGTCCGGCGGTGCGATGCCCGTCGCTTCCGCGATGACCTTGCGCAGGCGATCGTATTGCGGCGTGGCAAGGCCACGCTCGTCGATCGGCGCGCCATAGTCGTAGCTCGTGATCGCCGGCTGGAACTGCGAACCATCGTCTTCGGCATTCGAACCCGCGGTGAGTCCGAAGTTCGTGCCGCCATGCACCACGTACAGATTGAACGAATAGCCCGCCTTCATCACCTGGCGCAGCGTTTCCACATAGTATTTCGACGCAAAGGCCGGCTCGCCCCAGTGCGTGAGCCAGCCGGGATAACCCTCGCCCACCCACACCGGTGCTTCCCGGGCGAAGGCCCTGCCCTTCATCAGCGTCTCGACATCGGCCCCGTCGAGGCCCAGCGCCGCACCGGGCAGATATGCCTTGCGGCGTGTGAGGTCCTTCCATCCGTCGGAGATCGAGAACGGTCCGGCGATACCGTGCTCACGCCACGCCGCCTCGATCGCCTCCAGATAGCCGACGTCGTCGGCGAACATGGAGTACTCGTTCTCCACCTGCAACATCAGTACCGGACCGCCGTTGACCGCCATCAGCGGCGCGATGCGTGGTGCCAGTGCCGCGATGTAACGGCGCACGGCAGCCATATAGGTGGGATCGTCGCGGTCGCGCAACCGCACGTCCGGGTCGCGCAGCAGCCACGACGGCAGGCCGCCGTTGGTCCATTCCGCGCAGACGTACGGGCCCGGGCGCAGATACACCCACATGCCCTCTTCCTGGCACACGCGGATGAAGGCCACGATATCGCGGTTGCCGCTTTCGAAATCGAAGACGCCCGGTTCGCGCTCTTGGTGATTCCACATCACGTACAGCGCGATGGTGTTGAGACCCAT
>DATNJP010000077.1:0-4544 GCA_035603855.1 Luteibacter sp.
GGACACCTTCGTCAACGGCTGGCTGTTGTACCAGACGATCGCCAGCCGCCTGTGGGCGCGCAGCGGGTATTACCAATCGGGTGGCGCGATCGGTTTCCGGGACCAGTTACAGGATTCCATGGCGACCCAACACGCGGCACCCGCCATGGCACGCGCTCAGTTGTTGCTTTGCGCCGGGCACCAGTTCGTGGAGGGAGACGTGCTGCATTGGTGGCACCCGCCGTCCGAGCGCGGCGTACGCACCGCCTGCTCCGATGACTACCTCTGGCTTCCCTACGCGACCGCCCGTTACGTGCAGGCGAGCGGCGACACCGCCGTGCTCGATGAGTCCGTGGAGTACCTGGAAGGCCGCGCGCTGAGGCCAGGCGAAGAGTCGTACTACGACCTGCCTCGACCGTCCGGCGTGCAAGCCAGCCTGTACGCCCACTGCGTGCGCGCCATCGAACACGCGATGCCGCGAGGCCGCCATGGATTGCCACTGATGGGCAGCGGCGACTGGAACGATGGCATGAACAAGGTCGGCGAAGACGGACAGGGTGAAAGCGTCTGGCTCGGCTTCTTCCTGACCCATGTGCTGGAGCGGTTCGCCATCGTGGCGCGCGGGTACGGTGACACCGCGTTCGCGGATCGCTGTGTCAGCGAGGCGGCGACGCTCTCCGCCGCGCTGGAAGCGCAGGCCTGGGACGGCGACTGGTACAGGCGCGCGTGGTTCGACGATGGCACGCCGCTGGGGTCCGCGGCGAACGACGAGTGCCGTATCGATGCCATCGCGCAGAGCTGGTCGGTGTTGTCCGGGGTCGCCAGCGACGAGCGCAAGACGACCGCCATGGCGTCGCTCGACCGCCATCTCGTGTCGGAGGAGGCACGTCTCATAAGGCTGCTCGACCCGCCCTTCGACAAGTCACCCATGGATCCGGGCTACATCAAGGGCTACCTGCCGGGCGTACGCGAGAACGGCGGGCAGTACACGCACGCGGCGGTCTGGGCGGCCATGGCCTTCGCCACCCTGGGCAGGGCGGACCGCGCATGGGACCTCGCCAGGATGATCAATCCCGCCAGCCATACGGCCGACAGCGAGGGCATCGCCCGCTACAAGATCGAACCCTACGTGATCGCCGCGGATGTCTATTCGGTGGCCCCGAATGTCGGACGCGGCGGCTGGAGCTGGTACACCGGCTCGGCCGGGTGGATGTACCGGCTCGTGATCGAGTCGTTGCTTGGCATCAGCCTCGATGGTGGCAGGCTGCGTATCTCGCCCTGCGTGCCGACAGACTGGTCCACGTATACGGTGCGCTACCGGCATGGCGCATCCGTGTATGTGATCGCGCTGCGGCGCGCCCGCGACGGCGAACCTGCGTCATGGCGTGTCGATGGACACGGCATCGAGGGTGACAGCCTGGAACTGCTCGACGACGGTGGCGAGCACCAGGTGGAGGTGGTCTATCCGTGACGATCACGGCACGGTAACGAAGGCCGGCGCAGCGTGCGGGTGCCGCAACGTTCGGCGACAGCACCGGGGCCGTGACATGGGCGACGTGACCAAGGAACCGCAACCTTCGCATGAAGTGCGCGAAGCGATGCTGCACGCATATGACCTGGCAGCCGCTACGAATCCGCGTGCGTGCAACAAGCGTGTGATCGATGCTTCCGGAAACTGCCGCACGTTGACCGAGAAGGAGTATGAGCGGCGCAAGGAGGCCGCCTGGCCGTCTGGCGTCCTTCCACCGCCGCTGTAGGACGACCGTGTGAACCGATTACTAGAGTCAATGAAACGGCTCCAGCGCATGAAGCAGTGCGTCGGGAACGGGCGTGGCGCGCAATTCACCGTTCGCGCGATGCATCACTGCCAACACTTGCCGTCCACGTGCGGCGAGTGTACGCGTACCATCCGCCGCTAGCCTGAAGTAGTCGAACACCAGACTGATGCGGTTGTGAGAGAGATCTCCCAGGCTCATTCGAAGAAGAACACGATCGAACGCAGAGAACTCGGCAAGGTAATCACAACTACAGTGAAGGGTCACCAGTGCGAGGTCGTTGCGGAGTAGTTCGAGGATGGAAGGGCAATGCTCGTGCAGGAACATCTCCCGGCAACGGCCCTGCCATTCGAGATGGCGTGTGAAGTACACGTTGCCGACAAGATTTGTCTCCGCGAATCCAACCGTATGGAACATCTCGAAAGCTGGCTTGTCCGGAGTGCGATCATTCATGCCGGCGTCTCCGCCGCGATGGCGACGGCGAGCACCCGTTGGTTCGGGCGCACGGCGAATACAGTGCCCGCGACCGCGAACGACCCCGACCGAAGTAGCAGCCAGCCGTCGTTGTGGCGCGGCTCGAGTGCCATGGGAGAGATCGCCGCTAGCCCCGCCTTCTTGATGCTCTCCATGGCGGTCCACACGCGAGTCGCTGCCGTATCGAGATCCTCACCTAGTTCTATTCGAATTTGTTCGGCGAGCCGGAATCGTTCCGATCCAAGCAGGTCGCGCCAGATGGCGGGGGAGCGATTCGAGACCGTTTCAATATCGCAGCCCACCGCACGCTGCCCGGCAACCGCGAGCATCAGGCCATCGGCGTAGGCGTGGGACAGTCCGTATCCTCCATCCGCCAGCGGCCTTCCGTCCAGATGGCGAGTGATCTTCGCCCGCCCATCCAGCATCGCACCTGACAAGCGATGAGCATCACCCCTGTGACCCCTGTCCATTCCCATCTGCACGGTGGGGCCAGGAAGTAAGTCGGCGGCTCGTCTTTGCAGATAGGGCCCTAGCAAAGGCAGTGCCCACTGCGACGGCGTTGGCCGCTCGTCGACCATCCGCAAGGCGAGCCCGGTCCAACGCTCGACATTGCCACCTTCGACATCGTCCAGATCGAGGTCGTAGACGAGCGTCCTGCCGTCGCGTACGAATTCCCGCGCAAGCATCTGGCGGGACCCCGCAGCACGGACCCTTACATCAAGGCGTTTGATCGCCACGGGGAGGACCGTCCGATGAGGCACGCATGCCTGCAGGGCATGGATGGCGGCGTCCCGTACACCCGGATCGCCCAGGAGCAAGACATCGGGAAGGTCGCGACGGAACCAGCTCGCGCTGCCGTCCGAGGCTATTTCGGCCACGCACGTGTCGGCACTGAGGTGCGTGTAGGCGCGCAACCGCTGGAACGCCGCTCCATGTGGCAGAAGAGGGCCATACACGTCCACCGCGGGTTCAAGGGCTATGGCCTCCCCGCATACGGGGCTCCGTGATCGCGACGGCGGTTCTCCGGGCTCACTGACTAGCATGCATGAGGCGCGGAAATGGTCCACCTGATACCCCGTACTCGAACTGCGTAGCGCGACATCCACCCGACCGGAAGGGTGGCGCAGGGCCGCAATGCGAAGGGTAGTCGAGCCGGAAGCAGGGACGACGACCGGGCGGGCAAACGCGACGTCTTCGAACCGATACCCTGTGATGGGTCCGGAACGGCCGTCGAGCGTGAGCGCGGCCTGGGCCATCGCCTCCAGCCCGACGACCGCCGGTAGCAGTTGTTCGCCACCATAGACATGGTCGGCCAGGTAGGGGTCGCTATCGACGGACAGTTCCGCGTCGACCACCAGCTCCACGCCTGGCACATGTGCGCCGACACGTTCGATGAAACGAAGGAAGGGAAGTTGGTCCCCCACGAACCGAATGGTGGCCGGCCGTCCAAACCGTCCGCAAACCACCAGCGATACGGGGCTCGCCGGTGCGGCGAGAATCCGTTGAAGCAATGCCACGCCGTCGGCGGAGGCAATGGGAGCGATTCCTTGACGAGCGAGGGCGTCTACGCTTCCTAAGCGCTCGCCCATACCCGTGCCGGACCACACGGACCATTCGACGTTCACGCACCGGCATCCGGGCAAACGCGCGGCGAAATCCTCGACCGCATGCGCAAGCCGTTCGTTGGCTAGCGCATACTCCGACTGCCCTGCCAGTCCGATGCGGGCGATGATCGATCCAAAAGTCATCAGTAGTCGCGGCGCCGACGTGTTCCCGATTGCGGCAAGCAGATGATTTAGTCCGTCGACCTTCGGCGCCAGCGTGTCGTGCAACGTCGCGACTTCGATTTGAGCGCCGAGGCGCGGTATGTTCACGCCCGCCGCATGTAGCACCGCCGCAACCGGGCCCTGGTGCTGGCGTACCTGATCCACGGCGGCAGCGACCGCATGCGGCTGCGTAACGTCGGCCACGTAGTAACGCCATCGCACTCCGTTCGCATCGAGATCGGCGAGGTGACGATCCAGCTCGTCATGCGATCCGGGGCGTGAACGGCCGAGGATCGCCAGCGCGCATCCGGATTGCTTCGCGATGGCCATTGCGCATGCCGCGGCGATGCCGTAGCCACCGCCACTTACCAGCAATACCTCGTCTGGCTGCGGAAGACTCGTAGCCTTGGCGGTTGCCGACTCGTCCGCCTCAGGAAGATCGACCAGTTCCCAGGCGGGCTCTTCGCGGCGCCCGGTCGTGTCATATCTCACCTCGATGAATCCATGGGCGCCGCGGACTTCGGCAACTACCCACTGCAAGGCTTGAGGG
>DATNJP010000078.1:0-4542 GCA_035603855.1 Luteibacter sp.
GTATCGACGCCCGCCACGGGACGCTGCAGGTCGGCCGCCGTGACCGCCGGCGCCTGGACGGCGGGACGTTCGCTGCTGGCGACGGGCGCGGAAACGTCTGGCTTCGCGGTGGCGTCGGGCAGGGGCACGGCCTCGAGTTCGGCATTGGCCTCGACGGCGGGAGCGCGCACCGTCTCCACGGCCACCTTCGGCGGCACCGGTCGCGCATCCACCGTGAGGTCAGGCTTCGGCGCGGTCGGCTCAGGCGCCACGGCAGGCAGCGGCGTGTCCTGCGGGGTGGGTGGCGCAGACGATTCCTCGACTTCCGGGCGCGGCACCGTGGCTAGCGTGACAGCCGTGGTCGGAACCGGCGTCGTCCGCTCGGAAGTGATCGTGGGAGGCGTCGGCGTGACGGCCATCTGGGCCGCTGGCGTCTCCGGAATCGCCAGCGAAGCGGGCGGCGGCATCGGCGCCGTACCCTCCAGCTGGGCCCGCCGAACCGGTTCGGGCTGGAATCGCGGCGGCACGACCTGTGGCTTAGGCGTGTCGACGGCCAGATCCGGCGGCGCCTGGGTAGGCAGCGGCACTTTCTCGAGCTCAGGCTGGGCCGGAGGCGCCTTGGGCTGGGTCAACGGTCGCTCGATCACCGCGGCCACGCTCGGCGGCGGCGCGCTGAGTTTCACATCGGGTTTCACCTGCGGCGGCGGCGCAACAGGTACGGCGATGGCGGGCAGTGCCTTCTTCGTCGAGGCGACGGCCGCCGCGTGCGACCCGCTTGAGGCACGACTGGCCTTGGAATGGGCAGTGTTCCAGCGCGTCTTCGTTACGGGCGCTCTCGACGGTGTACCGCGCACGGGGGGCACCGGCGGTGGCGGCTTGTCGATGAGGCGAACGAGCAACGCGTTAGCGTCTTCCTTTTCGGGCGGCGGCGGCAGGATGTCGTACGCCGGCCCGAGGATCATGCCGAACAGGAAGACGAGGTGGACGAGGATCGTGCCCACCCAGCCCATGACGCGAAGCAGGCGGTCGCGGGGTTTCTCGCGCAGGCGGCGCCGATAGACGAGCGCCTGCATCGCTGCCTCGCGAGGCGAGACAGGCAGCGAGTTAGCGGCGATCGAACGATCGCCGTCAGGCAGATAGGTCTTCGGCATGGATGGGTAGTGTCCATGCTGTGATGCGAACGCACAATCGCCGTCGCTCACTTGCCGTAGCGGCGCTCGCGTTCGGCGTTTTCCTGGTCCATGGCCTTGATGGGGATGTCGGTGGGGCAACCCTGCGGCAGACGCTCGTCCTTGCGGTACGCGGCGATGCATTCGGCCTCGGTCAGCTGCCTGGGCTGGTCGGGCAGATCCTTCACCAGCGGGTTGGCCGGCGCCATGCTGAGCCGGGAGTCGCCATCCTTTGCCGCCGCCTTCGACGGGTCCTCGCCTCCGCAGCCCACGGGCAACACGAAGAACACCGTCGCGCACTTGATGCGCGTGCCGTGCCCGAGGTCGATGGTCTTCTTCACCGTCGTGGTTTCGATGGCGCGGCGCAAACCCTTGTTCAGCACGTTTTCGTCGCGCGGCGCCCAATCCTTCTCGAAACGCGTTTGCGTGTAGGTCACCGTGGTCTTGTGCGACATGATCCCGGTGTCATCGGTGGGCTTTCGCGCGACGAAATCAGCCTGCGTGGTGCCGCCCGGCCCCTGCTTCGGCATGACGATGGATCCGTCGCTACCGAACAGCGCCGGTCGAGCCGCCTGGTCGGGAGCGGCGGGCGCGGGGGTTTCGGCCGTCGCTTCTTCCTTGGGCGGCTCCTTGGGACGCGGGGGTTCCGGGCGCGTGGCTTCGGGGGAACGCACCTTCGGCGGCGGCTCGGCGACCGGGGGCGGTGGCGGTACGTCCGCCACGGGCGGCGCGGGACGCGACGGCTCGATGAAGCGGATCTCCAGCGCCTCGTCCCGCTCCACCGGCGGCGCGAAACCGGCGATGGGCCGCGGCTGCATCTCGTAGCGCACCAGCATCACGATGAAGACATGCAGGATGATCGCGGCGACCATCGCCAGGATGCGAAGGACCCGGTCACGTGGTGGCGACCGCCGGCCGATGGCGTGCAAGGCCATCAGCGTGTCCGGATCGAGAGGAACCAGTCCACGCGGGCGCGCCGCATCCTCCGGCTCCAGCCGGTGCGATTCGATGAACGGCGGTGGCGCCTTGCCGGGGTATTGCACGCGTGCGAGGGTCCCTTTGGCCTCGGGAGAAGTCGGACAGCTTAGCGGCGATCCGCTAAACGCAGCGTAAGCCCTGCCCGTCAGACCGTAGGCGAGGCGGAAGATTCCCTCCGCCACTTGATTCCCGGCCCAGGAAGGAGAACGCTTGGGTCCGGGCCCAGCCCGAACCACCGCCATGACCGTCCGGACCCCGGACGACCGTGACGGCCCGCCATCGTTACGCCGGGGAGGCGTGCGAGAAGGCGACGCCGATCATGACGCCGCGTTCCCCACGCGTTCCCTTCCACTGAAGGAGGGTCGCATCGTGTCGCCATCCACGGAACGCATCCGCAGCCTAGCCCTTGCCGGCCACGCCGGAGCCGGCAAGACCACCCTGTTCGAAGCCATGCTCCACGCCGGCGGCGCGCTGACCAGCATGGGCAGCGTCGAACGTGGCAGTACCGTTTCCGATACCGATCCCATGGAAAAGGCGCGAGGTCATTCGATCGACACGTCCATCGCGTCCATCGAGCGCAACGGCTATCGCATCCATCTGCTCGACACGCCCGGCTATGCCGATTTCCGCGGCCCCGCCCTGGCCGCGCTTGCCGCCGCCGATACCGTCGCGGTCGTGGTCAATGCCGCCAACGGCATCGAACATGGCACGCGAACGATGATGGCCCATGCGAAGGAACGCGGCGTCGCGCGCATCATCATCGTCAATCGCATCGACGTCGAAGGCATCGACCTTCCCCTGCTGGTCGACGAGTTGCGCATGGAATTCGGCCATGAATGCCTGCCGCTGAATCTTCCCGCCTCGAAGGGACGCTCCGTGCGCGATGCGTTCTTCCAGACCGCGGGCGACACGGATTTTTCCTCGCCGGGTGAAGCCCACCAGCACATCATCGACCAGGTGGTCGAGATCGACGACGAGATCATGGAGCACTACCTGGATGCAGGCGAATCCGCGCTGACCGCTGCCGAGATCCGCAACGCGCTCGAACACTGCCTGCGTGACGGCCATCTCGTGCCCATCGTCTTCACCGGTGCCCGCGATGGCGTCGGCGTGAACGAGCTGCTCGAACTGGTGGAACGCATCCTGCCCTGCCCCAACGAAACCAATCCACCACCCTTCCGCGATGCGGAAGGCACGCCGTTCGACGTGGCCGCCGATGCGGGACGTCACGTGGTGGCGGACGTCTTCAAGATCGTCAACGATCCGTTCGTCGGCAAGCTGGGTGTGTTCCGCGTGTGGCAGGGCACCGTGCGCAAGGATTCGCAGCTACTCGTCGACGACGGACGCAAGCCGTTCAAGGTGGCGCACCTGTTCCGCCTGAAAGGGCGCGAACACGTGGAGGTGGACGAAGCATTACCCGGCGACATCGCCGCCGTGGCGAAGATCGAGGACATCCATTTCGATGCCGTGCTGCACGATGCGTCCGACGAAGGACGCATCCACCTCGAACCCGCGGCGTTCCCCTCGCCCATGTACGGCCTTGCCGTGGAACCGGCGCACAAGGGCCAGGAGCAGAAGCTGTCGCAGGCCTTGTCCAAACTCGCGGAGGAAGACCCCTGCTTTCGCGTGGAGCATCACAAGGAACTCAACGAGACCGTGATTCGCGGGCTCTCCGACCTGCACCTGAAACTCATGCTCGAGCGAATGAAGGCGCGCTACGACGTCGACGTCATCACGCATCCGCCGCGCATCGCCTATCGCGAGACAATCGGTGCCGGTGCGGAAGGCCATCACCGGCACAAGAAGCAGACCGGTGGCGCGGGACAGTTCGGTGAAGTGTTCCTGCGCGTGGAACCCATGGAACGTGGCACGGGATTCGTCTTCGATGACCAGACCAAGGGTGGCGTGATTCCCGGGCAGTTCATGCCGGCGATAGAGAAAGGCGTGCGCCAGGCCCTGGATAACGGCGCCATCGCGGGCTATCCGATCCAGGACGTGAAGGTGGTCGTTTACGACGGCAAGCACCACCCCGTCGACTCGAAGGAGGTCGCCTTCATCAGTGCGGGGCGCAAGGCGTTCCTCGATGCGGTATCGCGAGCGCGCCCGCAGGTGCTGGAGCCCGTGGTGGACCTGGAGGTGTCGATCCCGGATCACTACGTGGGCGATGTCACCGGCGGCCTTGCTTCGCGCCGCGCACAGATCATGGGCACCGATTCCCTGCGTGGCGGCGAGACCCTGATCAGGGCACGCGTCCCGCTGGCGGAACTCACCGACTACCCGACGCAGTTGAAGGCCATGACCGGAGGCCAGGGCCGCTACGCGATGGAGTTCAGCCACTACGACATCGTGCCACCCGGCGTGCAGAAGAAACTGGCCGAGGCATGGAAGCCAAAACTGGACGACGATTGACGTGATG
>DATNJP010000079.1:0-6642 GCA_035603855.1 Luteibacter sp.
CTCCCGCCGCCGCGACCACGGCTGCCGCCGCTCCGGCAGCCCCTGCCGCCCAGCCCGCTCCTGCCCCGGCCGCTCCCGCCGCCGCCAGCGAGTCGCTGAAGGTTGGCTCGGTCACCCTCGGCAACGCCGTCGGCGCCGACAAGAAGGTCGCCAAGGCGAAGAACGCCTTCGCGCCGACCGACAAGACCATCTACGCCTCGGTCGCCACCGAAGGCACCACCGCCGGCGCCACGCTGAACGCGAAGTGGACCTACCAGGACGGCGATACCACCACGACCGTCAGCGACATCAGCCAGTCCATCAGCACCGATGGCCCGGCCGTCACGACGTTCAAGATCCAGAATCCGAACGAATGGCCGGAAGGCAAGTACAAGGTCACCGTGTCGCTCAACGGCCAGTCCGTGGGCGACCAGGCCTTCGAGGTCAAGAAGAAGTAAGTTCTTCTTCCCCGGTCAAGGAAAGGGCGCGGCGAAATCCGCGCCCTTTTTCATGGGATCAACGCGCCAACAGGTCGTTGAGCGTGCCGTAGCCGATGTCCTTCGGCTCCGTCGCCAGCAACTCCGCCGCCATTCTTCCGGCCGTCGCATACGCTTCCAGTGACAACGCGATACCCGCGCTCAGGCGACGCACGCCCGCCGCGAACAGCTCCGCCTGCGAAGGCAGCCCCGGCACCAGCATCACGTTCAGCGGCATCGGTGCGATGGCCTTCACGATGACACGAATCTCGGCTGTCACGGCCACGCCGGGCACGAACATGCCATCGGCCCCTGCTTCCCTGTAAAGCGCGGCACGCCGCAACACCTCGTTCACCGCGGCATCGCCCGATGCCATGCCACGGAGATAGACGTCCGTACGCGCGTTGACGTATAGGTCGCGCTGGCCCAGCGCCGCACGAATGGCCCGGAGTTTGGCGACGAGGACATCAGGTTCCTTGCTGCCATCCTCGATGTTGATGCCGGCCACGCCTGCGTCGACAAGCGACGAAACGAAGGCGGCGACTTCGGCGGGGTCGTCCGAGCAACCTTCCTCGATATCGACGGTGAGCGGCACACTCACCGCGCGCGCGATGCGCCTGGCGGCAGCGAGCATCTCCGCAGCGGGCAGTTGGTCGCCATCGGGCCAGCCGCACGACCAGGCCACGCCGGCACTGGTCGTGGCCACGGCGGCCCCACCGGCGTACTCGATCACCGCGGCGCTGGCACCGTCCCAGGCATTGGCAAGCACCAGCAGCGACGGGCCGGCGTGCAGTTCACGAAAGCGTTGGACGTTCATGGAACGGATACCTCGCGGGGAAAGTGGCGACACCATCTCCCAGCCCGGTGATGGCCGCAACGCCCTTTCGAGTCGCGATGCCATGACCTGCAAGGTTATGGCCGCCAGACGGTGGACGCGCTAACGTCACCGCCATGCAGACGCCTGCCTTCGGACCCCTGTTGAAAGAGTGGCGCACCGCGCGCCGCGTAAGCCAGCTCGGGCTGGCCCTGGATGCGGGCGTCTCCGCGCGACACCTCAGCTATGTCGAGACAGGCCGGGCCAGCCCGAGTCGCGACATGGTCGCGCGCCTCGCCGACTGCCTTGAGCTGCCCCTGCGGGAGCGTAACTCGTTGCTCATGGCCGCGGGGTTCGCCCCGCGATACCAGGAAACCCCGCTGGCGATGCCTGCGTTGGGTGCGGTCAACCGGGCTATCGAGATGATCCTGCGCCAGCAGGAACCCTACCCCGCCTTCGTGCTCAATCGCCATTGGGACATCCTGCAGGCGAACGACGCTGCCCGTCGGGTGACGGACTTCGTCATGGATGGCCGGCGCCCCAGGCACGCGAACATGGTGCGGCAGATCTTCGATCCGGAGGATCTGCGCGGAGCCTTGGGAAACTGGGAAGAAGTAGCCGGCGATCTTGTCCGGCACCTGCACGAGGCGATCACGACGACGCCTTCAGACGAAGGGCTGCGGCGCTTGCTCGATGAAGCCCTTTCCTATCCCGGTGTGCCCTCCCGTTGGAAACGCCGCGACCTGGACTCGACTGTTTCGCCCCTGCTCACCACGGTGCTCCGCCGTGGCGACCAGCACCTGCGCTTCTTCTCCACGATCACCACCTTCGCTACGCCCCAGGACGTGACGCTGGACGAGATACGGATCGAGTGCTGCTTCCCCGACAACGACAGCACCGTGGAACTCTGCCGCCGCCTGGCAAACCAGCCATCCGTGTAGGCCATGCATACACGCGGTGAGCCACGGTCTCACCCATCACAGACGCGCCTTTCAACAGCTCGATGCTCGAATGGCATCCGTCCTGGCACGGCGACAAGCGCCGCGCGGGCGTATACCGATCGAGGATCCGCCATGAACGACGACATTCTCAAGGGCAAGTGGATGCAATTGAGAGGAACGATAAGGAAAGAGTGGGGCAAGCTGACCGACGACGACATGGCTATCGCCGAAGGCAGCAGTGAATACCTCGCAGGCAAGGTCCAGGAGCGCTATGGCGTGGCGAAGGACGACGCGGAACGGCAGGTCAAGGATTTCCGCGACCGCATCGATCAGCAGTACTAACACCGACGCCTTTTATTCCCCATCGCCAGAGGAGACACACCATGCTTCATTGGGCCGTCATTTTCTTTGTGATCGCGCTTATCGCCGCGGTCTTCGGTTTCACCGGCATTGCCGCCGGCGCCGCCAGCATCGCGAAGATCCTGTTCGTGGTCTTCCTGATCCTGTTCATCCTTTCGCTGCTGTTCGGCGGCCTGCGTCGCGGGCCGAGGATATAACCAGCGTCACCTCGTAACAGGACGAACGCCCCGGCCCCAGACCGGGGCGTTTTTCTGTCCGGAACACGCGGTCCACCTACCGGGGGTCCCTACGATGAAGCACCTCGCATCGGTCGTCATCCACGTCGCCTTCGCCGTGACCGCTTTTTCGGCCCAGGCCCAGACCACCAGCACCAACGCCGCGGACACCGACTTCGTGCGCAGGGCCAGCAGCGCCGGCCTCACCGAGATCGCACTCGGCAAGCTCGCGGCCACGCAAGCCTCGTCGGACGACGTGAAGAAGTTCGCCGCCCGCATGGTGGCCGACCACACGAAGTCCAACGAAGACCTCGGCAAGCTCGCCGGCAGCAAGGGTGTGCAGATCGCCATCGCACCGGAACCCGCGCAGCAGCAACTGATCGACCGGATGAAGGATCTTGAAGGCGCGCGCTTCGATCGCGAATACGCCGACGCCGCCGTTCGCGACCACAAGCTCACCTCCGGGCTGTACGAACTGGAGGCGACGAAAGGCCAGGACGCGGAGATACGTGAGTTTGCCCGGAAGTCGCTGCCCATGCTCAAGGAGCATGAGGACCTGGCGGACAGTCTTCCACCGTTCTGAACGACGTTTCCCGGGGACAAAAGAACCGGGTTAGTTCCTCACAAAGACCGAAAGGTTGCTTCGCCTTTGGCGAACGCATTCGGGCGTGAGTTCACACTGCACACCGTCGACGACCGGCCTTGATTCCGGTTGTTTGGCGTATCTTTCGCCTCAGTCGGTATCGTGTCGATAAGTGGGAACGCACAGGAAATGGCTATGCTCCGTGACATGTTGAGTTCCAGACGGCCAGCCCTGCTCCTTGCGCTGCTGATGCTGGCTAGTGCCTCGGTGGCGTCCGCAAGTGAAGGCTTATGGGCGCGAGATGGAGCGATCCCCAAGTTTCAGGATCGCTATGGCGACCTTTCGACATGGAACGCACGCGGCGGTAACGCGTCGTTTCATGTCGATAATGGCGAAGCGAAGTTCCGGGTCGGCGATCTTACCGTTGACGTGAGCGAAATTTATGGATCGTCCGGCCTGACCGAACTGAACTGGTCCAACGCGGCCCGGGGTGCCTTCATAAACGCGAGTGAAGGGGGCGTTGTTGGCGAATGGCAATCGCGTGCGTTCGTTATCAGGAATGGGCAGACGAAAGAGATTCCTGTACAGAAACTCGTCGCACAAGCGAGTGTCCTGACCACCGATTGCGGCAGCATGAACCTTGCATCCCTCGCATGGGTCCAGCAAGGGACACGTCTTCTGGTCATGCAAACGGTGCCCGGGACTTCGGCCTGTTCGCATATGGGCGATACGGCGCTCTACTTGATCGATGTCGCCAGCGAGCGAGTCGTCGAGGTCCTTCATGGGAAGCTCGGACTCAAGTACGAGCAGGACCTCGTGCCGACCGTGAGATCCCTCCTCCGTGGTGATTGATTTATGGCTTGCTTGACAGGGCGCAGGCGCGATGGCGCTCAGAGCACTGGCGGAGTGATGCCATGGATTCAGCCGAGTTGGGCTTTTTCCTGGAGGCGAGCTCCAACTGCAATCTCCTGCATAACCTCCAGCGGCGATCGCCCGTTAGGCACGAGGTTCAGCAGAACGTGATGGGTCCCCGCGTCACGCATCGCATCAAGCGTGGCGCGCAATCCCGCGATACCCGTTCTGTAACCAAGCTCGATCGGCTCTACGGGGGCATCCGGCCGATCGACAAGGTCCACTCGCAAGGCCACGCTGAAACTCCGGAATGCCCCGGGCGTCGCGCGGTCCACCGCTTTACGCCAAAGGTTGTAGCGGTCGCGCTGCACGTCGGGTGGGCGATGGTATGTGGCCCAGCCACCCGCGTTGCGCGCGATCCATTCCAGTGTCTGGCCGCCCGAACCAAGCGCCAGCATGTCAATGGGGCGACGGGCGGGTGGGCGCATCTCGAAGCCTTCGGTGGACGACGTTCCGTCGTCCATAAGGACCCTCGGTGGTATCTGTAACGCTGCGGCCACGCGCTCCCAGTGCGTGCGAAACAGTTCGCGACGGTCCTCGAACGAACGCTCGAAGGCGGCGAACTCGGCCATGCGGTCGCCCGAACCCAGCCCCAATACAAAGCGGCCGCCGGAAAGGTCGTCCACTGAAATCGCGGCCTTTGCGATCAACAGCGGATGACGCAGCGTAAGCACCGTCGCCGCGGTACCAATCATCGCCCTGCGCGTACGCATTGCCAGCGCGCCGAGCATCGCGAACGGATCGGGATGGCCGAACTCCTCCGGATACCAGTCGCCATTCAGCGGAACATCGCGAACCCAAAGCGCTGCGAATCCAAGCGCATCAGCCGCTGCCGCAAAATCCAGCTGTTCGTGCGGATCGACGTCGGGGCCTGATGCGGAGCGCATGGGAAGTACCAGGCCCAGGCTGAGGTTGCCATCCTCGAACAGGATGGGCCGAGAGACTTCAGGTGACGACATGTTCGTTCTTCGTCGTGGAATCGGTGGAGGGTAACGGTTTCCACGTTATGCCATCGTGGTGTCGCAGGCGACATGGCGCGCCGTGTTGGGCAGGCCTATGATCGTTGTTCCCCACGGAGTCTGCACATGCCTTCCGCCGCGCTTCCCATGCTCGACACGCTTCCCCGCATCGACCTGCTCGATGGCGTGACACCTGTTCAGCGCCTTGCTCGCATCGAGGAAGCATTGAACCTTTCTTTCAGGCGCATTCGCCTGTATGCGAAGCGCGACGACGTCATGTCACTCGGCGGGGGTGGCAACAAACTGCGCAAGCTCGAGTACCACCTCGGTCATGCGCAGGAAAGCGGTGTCGATACCGTGGTTTCCGTGGGTGGCGTGCAGTCGAACCACGCCCGGCTTACCGCCGCGGCGACGGCGAAGCTCAATCTTGCCTGCGAACTGTTCCTGTCACGCGTCGTGCCGAAGGACGATGCCGACTACGAAGGCAACGGTAATGTGCTCCTCGACGACCTGTTCGGTGCGCGCACGACCCTGCTTCCGCGCGGAGAGAATGCCCTGGTGCGCGCAGAAGCGCGGGCCGAAGTGCTGCGCGCGGAAGGGCGCAAGGTGCTGGTGATCCCGACCGGCGGCTCGACGCCGCTCGGCGCTCTTGGCTATGCGCGTTGCGCGCGCGAGATCGCGGCGCAGGAAGACACGCTGGGCCTCCGTTTCGATCGCGTCGTCGTGCCGAACGGTAGCGCCGGCACCCAGGCGGGCCTGGTCGCGGGTTTCGCGGCGATGGGGCGCTCACCCGCTACGGTCAAGGCGTATGCGGTGTTGGCCGAGCGTGACGCCTCGCGGCAAACGGCGTTGACACTGGCGAAGGGGGCGCTCGGCTTACTTGGGTCCGATGTGACGCTGGATATCGATGCCATCGACGTGGACGAGACGCATCGCGGCGCCGGTTATGGCGTGACGACCGATGGCATGAAGGACGCCGTGCGCCTGATGGCGAGTAGCGAAGGCGTGCTGTTGGATCCCGTTTACTCGGGGAAGGCATTTGCGGGGCTGTTGCACGATCTGCGCACGGGAGTCGTGCGCGACGGTGAGAATGTGTTGTTCGTGGTTACGGGCGGGGTGCCTGGGTTGTTTGCTTATCGGGCTGATTTTGCGGGGTAGGGATCGCCGCTGAAGCGGCTCCCACATTAGGGCTCCCATATAGGGCTCCCACATAAGGCTCCCACACAGGGCTTCCACATAAGGCTCCCATACAGGGTTCCCATGCAGGTTCCCGGTACAGGGCCCATATAGGCTCCCATACAGGGTTCACAGGGCGGGGCGGGGTTTGCCGGGGCCGCCCTGTAGGACGTGCGTTACGCCAGGTGTTGTTTCAGGAAGGCGCGTGTGCGGTCGTTTGCTTTGGT
>DATNJP010000080.1:0-4979 GCA_035603855.1 Luteibacter sp.
GACAAGCCCATCCAGACCGACGCCACCCTGGTGCTGCTGGATGGCCGCTGGTACGACAGCGACCTGCTCCAGCGCGTCCGCGACGAGCACGCGCGGCTGGTATCGCCCGCTCCGGCAGCCAGCGCTCCCGCCCTTCCCTCCACCACCGCGCCGCCGGCGCGGAACCCGGGCGCACCCGTGGCGGACGCCCGGGCCCGCTGAGGCCGTACAATCCCACGATGTCCGAAATTCAGATGAGTGCGGATCCGCACGTCCATGTCGCCCGTTCTCCCTGGTGGTTCAAGCTGCTGGGTCGCCTGCTCGAACCCTGGGTGCGGATCAAGCGCGATCCGGCCGAACCCGCCACCCTGCTCAACAGCGGGGCCGCGGTCTGCTACGCCATCGAGCGCGACGGCACCTCCGACGCGCTGATCCTCGAGCGTGCCTGCCGCGAAGCGGGACTGCCCAGCCCCATGCAATTGCTGGATCTCCCCGGCCGCAGGCGCCGCTCGGTGTTTTCGCTGAGCCGCCGCCAGGGCTGGCTGTTCGGGCGCACCGACTCGCGCGGTCCGAAGGAGCCGATCGGCCAGCTGATCCGTGCGATCGAGGACGATCCCAGCCGTGACATCCAGGTAGTGCCGGTGTCGATCTACGTCGGCCGCGCACCCAATCGCGAGACAGGCTGGTTCAGCGTTCTGTTTGCCGAGAACTGGCTCGTGGTCGGCCGCTTCCGCCGCATGCTCGCGCTGTTGCTCAATGGTCGCGACACGGTCGTGCACTTCTCGGCGCCGGTGTCCCTGCGCACGGTGCTGGGGGAATCGGGCGGCCTCACTCCGGAACGCCTCACGCGCAAGATCGCGCGCGTGCTGCGTACGCACTTCCGCCGCATCCGCGCGGCCGTGATCGGCCCCGATCTTTCGCATCGCCGTACCGTCGTCGACGCCGTGCTCAACACCGAGCCCGTGCGCGATGCGATCGCCGCCACGGCAAGCAAGGAAAATATCTCGCTGGCGAAAGCCCAGCGCCGCGCTCGCGATTTCGCGCTCGAGATCGCCGCGGATTATTCGCACCCGGTGGTGCGTTCCACCTCGTTCCTCCTGTCGAACTTCTGGAACAAGCTTTACGACGGCATCGCGATGCACCACTTCGACAAGGCGCGCGCCGCGGCGCCCGGCCATGAAGTCGTGTATGTCCCCTGCCATCGCAGCCATACCGACTACCTTCTGCTGTCGTACCAGCTCCATCATTCCGGCGTCGTGCCGCCGCACATCGCGGCCGGTGTGAACCTGAACCTGCCCGTTGTCGGCCCGATCCTTCGCCGTGGCGGCGCGTTCTTCCTGCGTCGCAGTTTCAAGGGCAACGCGCTGTACTCCGTGGTGTTCAACGAATACCTCGCGCAGCTGGTGGACCGCGGCGTGCCGCTCGAGTACTTCATCGAAGGCGGTCGCTCGCGCACGGGCCGCCTGCTCGCGCCGCGTGCCGGCATGCTGGCCATGACCCTGCGCGCGTTCCTGCGTGCGCCGCGTCGCCCCGTCATGTTCCAGCCCGTCTACATCGGTTACGAGAAACTGATGGAAGGCAAGTCGTACATCGGCGAGCTGTCCGGAAAACCCAAGGAGAAGGAGTCGTTGCTCGGCCTGATCCGCGGCCTGAAGGTGCTGCGCCAGCGCTACGGCCACGTCACGCTCAACTTCGGCGAGCCCATCCTGCTTACCCCGATGCTCGACGAGACCGCGCCGAACTGGCGCGAAACCACGGCCGATCCGGATTCGAAACCCGAGTGGATGAGCAGCGTGGTCGACGATCTCGCCGAGCGCATCCAGGTGAACATCAACCGCGCGGCGGACGTGAATCCGATCAACCTGCTGGCGCTGGCGCTCCTCGCGACACCGAAGCACGCAATGGCCGAGAACGACCTGCTGGCGCAGATCGAACTTACCAAGGCGCTGTTCCAGGAGCTGCCGTATTCCGATCGCGTGACCATCACGCCGATGAATCCGCAGGGCGTGGTCGCCTACGGCGAGCAGATGGGCTGGATCCGTCGCGTGCGCCATCCGCTCGGTGACGTCCTGGTCACCGAGGGCGAGCAGTCGGTACTGCTGTCGTACTTCCGCAACAACGTGCTGCACCTCAATGCCGCCGCCGCGTGGGTCGCGGCCTGCTTCCTCAACAACCGGCGCATGTCGCGCTCCTCCGTGCTGCGACTGGGGCAGATCATCTATCCGTTCATCCAGGGCGAGTTGTTCCTGCCCTGGGACAAGGAAGGATTCGCGGCGCAGGTGCAGGACACCATCGAGTTCTTCGTGCGTCGCGGCATCCTCGAGGCAAGCGCGGAAGGCCGCGTGCTCGAGCGTGGCCCGGGCCAGGACGATGGCGCGTACCAGTTGCGCGTGATCGCGCGCAGCATGCTCCAGGCCTTCGAGCGCTATTACATCGCCATCGCGGCGCTGGTGAAGAACGGTCCGCATACGATGAGCGCCGGCGAACTCGAAACCGCCTGCACGCTCACCGCGCAGCGCCTTGGCATGCTCAACGAATTGTCCGCCCCGGAGTTCTTCGACAAGGCGTTGTTCCGCGGCTTCATCCAGAAGCTGCGCGAAGCCAAGGTGGTCTGGACCGACGAAGGCGGCAAGCTGGATTTCAGCGACGCGCTGGAAGACATGGTGCGCGATGCGCGCGTGATCCTCGCGCGCGAAGTGAGGCACTCGATCCTGAAGATCACGCCAGGTGGCGAGAACGATCGCGATCTCGATGCGCGCCCACCAGATGACCCGCAAGCTTCCGGAACGAGCGACTCCCTGCACGAGCGCCACGTGGCCAACGAAAAGAAGCGGCACGACGAGTCCCACTGACCAGCCACGGGCCGCCGCGCCTACACGCCGCGGCGCCGGGCACAGGACGGGTTCGATTAGGCGCCAGCCCTAAACTTGCATCCTTTCACACTGCTGAAAGGAGAGCGACATGGACGTCCAACCGACGACCTCGCAAGAGGTCGTACAGCCTGAAAACCAGGCGGCTGTCGACGCATTGCGTCGCCTGGTCATCACGCGCGACGCCTTCAGGCGAATGCTCGATGCGCAGCCCTCGTTGAACGAAGCGAACCTCGCAAGCGCGCAAGAACTGGTTGATGCTCTACCGCGGTTCTGGGCCTCGCCGGAAACCGCAGGCGGCGAATCGCGCTCCGCGACCCTGGGCCGATACCTGGCCGCGCTGATGAAGGACGATGCCACGCTTCGCGGCTTCGACGACACGCTCCGCGATGATGCCGTACGGCTCGCCCTGCAGATCGTCGGCGCAGTTGATGCTCCCCTGCCGTCAGGCGTACACGTCCGCGAACTTGTACTCGGTGGCGCCGCACACGCTGGCTCACTGGTCGTGTTCGACGACAACCATCCAGGGCTCGCACTTCTCTTCACTGCGCACGGCGGATGGGAAGCGTTCGACTCGCTCGACCGACTTCTCGAGTCCACGCGTCGACGCTTGTTGGAAACCGTTGATGTCGCCGACGGAACCGGGCTCGAACCCGATGTGTTCGCCGAAGCGAAGGTGCAAGGTGACATCGGTTCGCGCGATATCACCGGCGCCATCTTCGTTACGCTGGCAAACCGCATGGTCGACGTGCAGGCCCGGCGTGTCGCACTGGTGGTTGACGACTTCACACTCGACATCGATGTCCCCGGCGCCGAAAGGGATCTCGGCGATCGCCTGCGCGAGGAACTGTCGCCCGCCGCGTTGCTCGACATCGACACGATCGCGCAACTGCGTGAGGCCCGGCTGATTGAAGCCACGATCAAGGACCGTCTCGCCGATGTGCCGGCCAACGTGCGCGCGGCGTGGTACGAAGCGCGCGATACGTACAACGATGCATTGGCGGGCACCTCCATGCTACGCATGGCGACCGACATGCGCCCCCCGTTGACCCTCCGCGCGTTCGCCTCACGCGAGTTGGCGGCGCGGCTGGCATCGCTGGGCATCGATGAATCACCCGAGGCCATCGCGGTGGACATCACGCCTGGCAGGAGCCTGCCGGAGCCTCTGGGATTTCTCGATCCGGTGCCGGGCGCGGGTGGGCCGGTGCGGCGCATTCCGTTGATCGACCTCGCCTGCCAGAACATCGGCCGCTTCTCCCTGCAAACACTTCACGCCACGGACGCAAGCGGCGCCTCGATGGACGACCGCCTCGGCCATGCCGCCATCCGCGGCATGGTGCGCGACCTCGATATCGGTAATCGCTACCACGCCCACGTCGAAGAGCGGCTTCACCGTGGCGCCGTCGGCGCCCTCGCACGCAAGCTCGCCATGACCGTGCAAGGTGCACGGATGCGCATGCAGGCCGCCGAGGCGCGGCTGTCGTATTACCTGCGGGGAGAGCCGCGTTCGTTCATCGACGATCGCGACGAGCGCGGATTCCGTTGGGTGGAAGCCGCGCTGGATGCGCCTTCCGGCGAACGCCGCGTGCAGACGCACCAGATCGATGTCAGCCAGGTGACCTATCGGCAGGTGGCGGTGGATGGCATCCTCGTCTTTGGTTCGCGAACACCGGAAAGCGCGCCTCGCGTGGTGATGTACACGCCGGACGCGCCCGACGGACTCACCTTTCGCGAATTCGCCGATCGCCAGGATGCCGCCAGGCGCTTCCTCTACCACCCGGCCTTCCGGGAGTACCTGCTCGATCGCCTTCCCGCGGAGTTCGCGCGGGTTCTTCCCAACGGTGCGAGCCGTGAATTCGCCGGTGACCATCTCGCCCAATGGGTGCTCGGTTCCAGCACCGATACGGCCTATACGCGCACTGCCGAGCGGTTCGACGAACGCAGGATATCCGGCGATTTTCTCGCCGCGCTGCATGATGCAGGCGTTGAGAAGCAACGTCGCGATGCCCTGTTCCTGACCCGGTCAACGGCCGAAGCGGATAAGGATTCGTTGTTCGGCTACCTGCAAGGGCGCTTCAGCGTCGCCCCCGTGGCAAGCCTCGCGACGATCGCACTCACCGAAATACCCGC
>DATNJP010000081.1:0-2538 GCA_035603855.1 Luteibacter sp.
AAGTACCTGAAGCTGCAGGGCAACTACGTGCGCGCCATCAGCGACCGACGCGATGTCCGCGTGGATCCTCGCGTGTTCGAGGTCCGCGCGCAGATCATGTTCTGATTCGCTACTGCATGTGCCAGCCGTGCGTGACCACGAGCGACTGCCCCGTCAGCGCCGCGGAACCAAAGCTGGCCAGGAACAACGCGGCGTCGGCGATATCCTCCAGCGTGGTGAATTCGCCGTCGACCGTGTCGCGAAGCATGACGTTGCGGATGACGTCTTCCTCGGAGATGCCCAGCTCGCGGGCCTGCTCCGGGATCTGTTTCTCGACCAGCGGTGTCCGCACGAATCCGGGACACAGCACATTGGAACGGATGCCGTTAGCCGCGCCTTCCTTCGCGATCACGCGGGCAAGCCCAAGCAGGCCGTGTTTGGCCGACACATAGGGCGCCTTGAATTTCGAGGCGACATGCGAGTGCGCCGAACCCATGAGGATGATGGAGCCGCCCCGGCCTGATTCGATCATCTGGCGCATCGCCGCACGGCTGGTAAGGAAGGCGCCATCCATATGGATGGCGAGCATGCGCTTCCAGTCGGCGAAGGCGAGATCGACCAGTGGCGAGATGATCTGAACGCCGGCATTGCTCACCAGGATGTCGACGGGGCCGAGATCCCGCTGCGTACGGGCGAAGCCCTCGTCGACCTGCGTCTCGTCGGTCACGTCCATGGCGATGCCGAGCGCGCCATGCCCGAGCGACGCGGCGGCTTCGGCAGCGCGGTCCGCGGCGATGTCGGCGATGACGACCCTGGCGCCCGCCTTCGCATAAGCGGTCGCGATAGCTTTGCCGAGGCCGCTGGCGGCGCCCGTGACGAGCGCGACTTTTCCCGTGAGATCCTGCATGAGCGTGTTCCGGGTGGAGACAATGCGACGATTATGCGCGCCGTCACGGGGACGGCGCATCGTACCAAGGTCCATGACCGCGGAAGATCATCTTGCGAAGGACGCGGACATGCCGGCGAGTGCCGAGCGGATCCTCGCCGTTTGTTCGGGTTGGTTGAAGCCAGAGCCGGGACCGCCATGCGCCGCACGGACGGCCTCGCAGTGCGTCGCACGCCCGTTCGGCAACACACCGTTGAGCAGGTAGCGCCCGACCGCGTCCTCGATGCATGCCGAATCGGTGAAGCCGAAGACACCATGGGCATCGATACCATCCGCCACCAGCAGGTGCGCGACGGACGTATCGTTGAATGCCGCGGTGGCGCCGTACAGCGGCGTGACGGGATCGTTCTCCGCATGCACCATCAGGATATTGCCGGCGGCACCGAGACGACTGAGCGGCGGCCGCATGGCGGTCGCTCCTTCCCAGTGCACGCAATGGAACAGCAGGCCCGCACCATTCGCGGCGGGATACCGCTCCGAGATGGACGAGATCCGCGCCTTGTGAAAGTCGACATCGCCCGTGCGTGGAAGGTCGTTGCACACCATGGCCGAGAACACGGATTCGTGCGTATTCATGTGCAACGGCTCAGGTGTGTATGGCATCGGGAAGACCCGCCACGCACGCCGGCCGGCTTCGACACGAATCGCCGCATCGACGACATCCTCGGGATGAAAGCGATACGAGCCGATCCGGCTGAGCAGGGCCTCGAAGGTCAGGTCGGGCGTGGCGGCGAACCAGTCCGACAGCGCCTGTGCGGCGAGCAGTCCCTCGGGCGATCGCCAGTTGCCATTCCATCCCTGGCGTACCGCAAAGCCCAGCCGCCCGATGTGGTCGACGACGCTGGCGACATCCGCGCCGAGCCGGTAACGGAAGCGGTCGTTCGCCGCCGGCTCCGCGACCAGCCGTTCAAAGCGTGTCTGCATTCCCTCCTTGCTGCGCTGGATGTTGGTGTCCCAGTCGGCGGTCCAGTCCATGCTGGAATCGAGCACCATGCGTCCCACGTTCGCGGGAAACGCCGCGGCGTACCAGCTGCCCAGCCAACCACCGTAGGAGAAACCGAGGTAGTTGAGCTTTGGCTCGCCCAGCGACTTCCGCGCCGCTTCCATGTCGTACGCCGTCTGTTCCGTGTTGATGAACGCGTGCAACGGATTGGCATTGCACGCTTCCGCGCTCGCGCGCATGTAACGCGCCATGACCCCGGCATTCGTCGGCGATGGGTCGGCGATGATGTCGTGATAGTCGACGGTCGGGTTGTTCGAGACGCATTCGAACGTCGTGCCACCTTCAAGCCCCCGCTGCACGACGGCAACGAGATCGAACTGTTCGGCGAGACGCCTCTTTGTCCCGTGCACGGGATGATCGGCGTAGGCGTTGTCCCAATAGCGCGCCAGCAATGGCAGCATTCGCGAGGGATTGATGCCAGGGCCACCGGGATTGAAGAAGATGGCTCCCTTGCGCTGCGCCGGCACGGCGGCCGCCACGCGGATAAGCGCGACATCGATGATGCCCGCTTCGGGATGGTGATGATCGAGCGGCACGGACATCGTGCCGCAGCGAAGCCGCTCGCCGAGCGTCAATGCTTCCGTATCCACCAGCGATGTCGAGCACGGCG
>DATNJP010000082.1:0-9700 GCA_035603855.1 Luteibacter sp.
CCGACTTCCTCGCCGTGTCCTTCGTGCGTTCCGCCGAAGACCTGCACGAAGCCCGCCGGTTGATGCGCGAAGCCGGCGGCGACGCGGCCATCGTCTCGAAGATCGAGCGTGCCGACGCCATCCCCGTTCTGGGCGAGATCATCGACGCCTCCGACGTCGTCATGGTCGCTCGCGGTGACCTGGGTGTGGAAATCGGTGACGCCGAACTGCCGGGCCTGCAGAAGAAGATCATCCGCGAATCCGTGCAGCGTAACCGCTCGGTGATCACCGCGACGCAGATGCTGCAGTCGATGGTGCGTGCGCCGATTCCGACCCGCGCCGAAGTGCTCGACGTCGCCAACGCCGTGATCGACGGCACCGACGCCGTCATGCTCTCGGAAGAGAGTGCGGCCGGTGCGCATCCGGACAAGGCCGTCGCGGCCATGCGCCGTATCTGCCTCGGCGCCGAGCGTCAGTTCGAGCCGCGGGACGACCTGCGTCCAGGCACGCATTCGCTGGATCGCTCCGACCAGGCCATCGCCCTCGCGGCGATGCTGCTGGCCGCCCAGGTGGGCGTCCGCGCGATCGTCGCCCTGACCGAGTCCGGTGCCACCGCGCAGTGGCTGTCGCGCTATCGCTTCGCCGTGCCCATCTACGCCATGTCGCCGTCGGCCGTCGCCCGCCGCCGCATGCTGATGCTGCGCGACGTGCAGCCCGTGGACTTCGAGCAGAGCAACCTCGACCCGGCCCACACCGCCCGCGCCGCGCTCCAGCACCTGTTCGCGCTGGGCAAGCTGGCCAAGGGCGACCGCGTGATCCTGACCCACGGTGACCACATTGGCCGTGGCGGCGGTACCAACACGCTGAAGCTGCTGGTGATCGGCGACGACGGTATCGCGGACAGCCTGCGCGATCTGTAAGAAGGACTGTGGGAGCCGCTCCTGCGGCTCCCACAAAAGTCCGTCCGAAGGCGGGTGGGGCTGGGGCTGCGTCCCCAGCGCACGATTTCACACGCACCGCATCCCCTTGCGGGAGTAAACTCGATGCCCTGGCAAAACCACGAGGGCGTCATGATCCGCATCAGCTTCCGCACCGGCGCCATCGCCGCCGTCCTCCTCCTCGCCGCGGGCACCGCCTCGGCGCAGAATCTTCGCCGCGTGGCCCCCGAGCGCCTGACCGGTTACTGGTTCCTGACCAACAAGTCCATCTCGCCCGACGTGCCGAACACGGGCAAGAACCTCGACCAGCCGGGCTGCGTCGCCGTCAGCTACATGATCGGATCCGATGGCAGGACACAAAGGGCGACGATCGAAAAGGTCGTTCCTTCCAGCGACCTGGGCCAGGTCGGCGTCAGCATCGTCAACCAGTTGGTGTACGTGAAGGGTTCCCAGAACGGAACGGCCGAACCCGTGCAGACGTACTACGTCTCCGGCTTCAACCTGCCCGAAGACCCGGCGCGCAAGGCCGCGATCCTCAGCCAGTGCAAACTGCCCGGATACGACCAGACCAGTTGATCGCGCCGCACAACGGATTTCCCGGGGTATTCCCATATACTCCGCCGGTTTTTTGCATCCGCCCCACCCGATTCGCAGGGCATACCACTACTTCCACGGAGTTGTCATGAGCATTGAAAACCTCGAACAGATCGCGCAAGCGATGGTCGCGCCGGGCAAGGGCATCATCGCCGTCGACGAATCGTCCTCGACGATCAAGAAGCGCCTTGAGGCTGTTGGCCTCGAGAACACCGAGGAAAATCGCCGCGCCTATCGCGAACTGCTGCTGACGGCTCCTGGCCTGGGTGAGCACATCTCTGGCGCCATCCTGTTCGACGAGACCATTCGCCAGAAGACCGCCGATGGCCGCACGATGGTCCAGGCGATGGAGCAGGCCGGCATCCTGCCGGGTATCAAGGTCGACAAGGGCACCCATCCGCTCGCCGGCTTCCCGGGTGACGTCGTGACCGAAGGCCTCGACGGTCTTCGCGATCGCCTGAAGGAATACGCCCAGATGGGCGCCAAGTTCGCAAAGTGGCGCGCCGTGATCGACATCACGGACGACACGCCGAGCTCCACGGCCATCGATACCAACATGGAAGTGCTGGCCCGCTACGCCAAGCTCGTGCAGGAGGCCGGCATGGTTCCCATGGTGGAGCCGGAAATCCTCATGGACGCGCCGCACAGCAAGCACGACATCGATACAAGCTTCCAGGTGCACGAAGCCGTCCTCAGCAGCCTCGTCAACGCCCTGCGCGCGCACGAAGTGCTGTTCAAGGGCCTGATCCTCAAGGTCAGCATGGTGATCCCGGGCAAGTACGCGCCGAAGGAAGACCAGGTCGACGCCGAGGAAGTCGCCGAGGCCACGGTCGCCGTGTTCAACGAAACCCTGCCGCCCGCGCTGGCCGGCATCGTGTTCCTGTCCGGTGGACAGGGTGACGAGCAGGCGACCCAGCACCTGAACCTCATCAACCAGATGGGCCCGCATCCGTGGCCGATCAGCTTCTCGTACGGCCGCGCGCTGGTCGCCGAGGCGCTGGAAATCTGGGCGAAGGACCAGAAGAACAACGTCGCCAAGGCGCAGGAGGCGGTGCTCGTCCGCGCCCGCCAGAATGGCGACGCCGCCCTGGGTCGCTGGAAGAAGAAAGGCTGATCCTTCCGCCCGTCTAGGACGAAAAAGGCGCTGCTTCGTCGGCGCCTTTTTCTTGTGATGGGGGGCACGCTTCGGCCAGGCGGCGATTGCGGTCCTGCCTTGGGCGCGTTCCAATCGCGCGAACAGCATTTCCCACAACCGTGCCTGGAAGGCGGCAGACATGAAACTCCGTGGTTGGGCCGTCGTCGTGGGATCGCTGGCTTGCGCGGCCACCGTCGCCGTATGGCATGACGTCGCGCCCCGGCGTCTGCCCATCGCTTCCGAGACCGCCGCGCGGATATCCCCGTCGCAAGACCGTACGGCCAATGCCCCGCGCGTGCGTGCGCCGCTCGCCGTGGATCGCACGGCCGTCCGTGGGACGACGAATCCCGCCGTCCTTGGGCCGGTCCGACCGCTATTGACGCTGGCCGGTTCGGAGCCGCCCCGCCGCGACGGTGTTTTCTCCCTCTATCCCGTGCGCATCGACGAGAGGCAGGCGGTCGAGGCGATGAGCAGCGGACGACTGTCGATTCCCATGCCCGACGGCTCGCCGCTGGATCTCGCTTTCGAGCACGCGATTGATCACGGGGATGGCAACTGGAGCTGGATAGGCACCGCTGACGGCGGAAGTGGCACACAGCGCGCCGTGATCACCTTCGGGCCGGATGGCGTCGCGGCTACGCTGCCCGATAACGACGGGCGCCAGGTCAAGCTCACCTTGCAAGGCGGCCAGACTTACCTCGCCACAGCACCGCTTTCGTCGCTCCGCGTAGGCGTGAACCCGCTGGGAGACGGCATCACGCCGCCGGTCCTTCCGAGCGGCGCGAAGGTTTCGACGGGTGCATTCACGCAGGCCCTGCAGCCCCTCGCGGGCGTCGACATGCAGTCGGTGGCGCAGGGAGCGCAGGAGGCCGTGGGCGGGCAGGCCACCGTCGATGTTCTCGTGCTGTACTCCGACGGATTTCGCTTGGCGAAGGGAAGCCCTTCCGCCGCGGTGACCGAGCTGACCAATCGCTTCGATGTCGCCAACCAGGTGCTGCGCAATTCGCAGTTGCCGGCCACGTTCCGCATGGTGCACGCGCAGGAAGCGGAGTCGGCGGACGATACCGACAACGGTGCGCTACTCGAGGCCATCCGCGGGAACACGCCCTGGATCCAGGACATGCGCGACCAGTACGGCGCGGACCTGGTGACCTTCGTGCGCGAGTACAACGCCGCGAACAACAGTTGCGGCGTGGCTTACATTCCGCCCGGGGACTACGCGGCGGATGGCGACCTCATGTATTCGGTGGTCAGCGACGGCAGCTTGCCGGACGGCTACTACTGCGAGCCGACCACGCTGGCGCACGAGCTCGGCCACAACCTTGGCGCGCAGCACAACCACGAACAGGACGCGACGGGTGCGCTGTTCCCGTACGCGTACGGATATCGCAATTTCTCGGCACAGTTCTACGACGTCATGGCCTACGGCCCCGATCCAGAACAACGCTTCTGGACGTTCTCCAACCCCGACACGCAGTGCAAGGGCCTGCCATGCGGCGTAGTCGACTACGCGGACGTATCCAAGGCCCTGCGCCAGACCCTGCCAGTGGCAGCCGGCTTCCGCCCCACAAAAATAGCCAAATCCCCCTAACACCCCCGCATAGATGCCCCATGTAGATGCCCTTTGTGGGACTCCTTTGGGGGACCCCTTGTGGGAGCCCTTTGTGGGACCCCTTTGTGGGGAGCCCTTGTGGGAGCCGCTTCAGCGGCGATGCTCCAAGAGCCCCAAAAAAAAGCCGGTGCCCAAAGGCACCGGCTTCTTCAAACCCAAAACAAACCAAAACCCGCGATCAGAAGCGATACTCCGCCGAAACCGAAGTCATATTGGTCGACAGGTCCAAGCCATCCTTCTTCGCATCGTAATGATCGAAGTTGATGCCAAGGCTCCAGTTCTTCGTGAAGTCGTAACCGACGCCCGCACCGGCATACCAGCTGGTCTTGTCGAGGTCACGGCGGGTGACGTCGTCATTGCTCGTGCCGTGACCCTTCCATCCATAGATGCCGGCGCGGCCGCTGATGTACCACTTCGGATCGATGTTGAAGTGGCCGTTCACACCGGCGGTCCAGCCGTGCAGTTCCGACTTACGACGGTCGACCACGCGGTCGCCGTTGAAGAAGTTCTTGGCGTTGATGTTACCGAGGTCGTTGTAACCAGCCTCGACACCGATGGCGGCCCACGGGGCAACGGTCCAGCGATAACCGCCGTTGAGGGCATAACCCGTGTCATGGCCGTCGTAACGGTCCTTGTCGACCGAGGTGCGGCCGACGTTGCCGTTGACGAACCAGCCGGCGCCATTGGCGTCCTGCGCGAAAGCGGGAGCCGCGGCCATGCCGGCGGCAACCAGGGCGAGGGCGATGAGGGTCTTCTTCATGGTGGATCTCTCCTGCTTCTCTTGTTCTTGTTCGCTGTGCCCGGCCAAAGGGGGATGCCTGGGTCACGGCGGCGCATGAGCGGGGTTGCCCTGCGTAGAACGTTAGATCGGGGTTACGTGGATAGATTCAATACCGCGTAGTTCAGTATTAAGAAACGATTAAGCCACGGCAGGGGTGGTACCGTGGCTTATCGTTCATAACTTACTGAATTGGCTTAGAAACGATACTCGCCAGCGAGCGAAACAATGCCGGTGGAGCGCTTCAGGCCACGCGAGGTCTCGCCGGTCGCGTTGTCACGCACCTTGCCGGCATCCGCGTGGAAGTAGTCGTACGCCACGCCGACGCCGAAGTGCTCGTTGACATCCCAGCCGGTACCGATGCCGCCGTACCAGCTGCCGCGATCCGCACGGCCGCCGCTGGAGAAGCCCAGGTCCTGGCCCACGCTGTTGTTGTAGTTCTGGTTGTTGTCGTTGGCGCGGAAGTAACCGCCGTGCGCGCTGATGTACCACTGCGGCACGAGGTTGATCTTGCCGTTCACGCCGACCATCCAGCCGCGCAGGGCATTGCGCGTGCTCTTCTCGTTGACGTCCTGGCCCGACTCGAAGACGTTCTTCACGCGGTAGTTGCCGAGGTCCGCATAGCCCGCCTCGACGCCGAGGCCGAGGTCCGGACCGACCTTCCAGCGATAGCCGCCGAGCAGGCCGTAGCCCGTGCGACGGTCCTTTTCACCATGAAGGAAGTTGAATCCATTGGTGTTGCTGCCGAACCCGCCGTTGTCGCTGCCGTTGGTACGGCCGACGTTGGCGCCGATGAACCAGTTACCGCTTCCGACGGCCTGGCTGGGCTGGTAATTGCCGCTCACAGCGGGGTTGCTGTCCTGGGCGAAGGCCGGAATGGCCGAAAACGAGATGCAAGAAACCGCAAGGGCAAGAGCTGCCTTTTTCATGGGGGTGTTCCTCTTCTTTTCGGGGCGGCCACCGTCCGGTGAGGGGAGGGGGAAGGACGATGACCGTGGTCGATTAGAGCGGTCCGTACCTGAAGAGATTCAAAAATCGGGGTCAAAAGATTAAGGCGGGGTTAACTTCCCGGCTGCGGCATGAACGTCCACGACAACACGGGACCAATGCGCGACAATCGGGGTTTTTCCGATGCTGCTAACTGGAGAACGCCGATGACGACACGCCGCGAACGCGCAAACGCGATCCGCGCACTGGCCATGGACGGTGTGGAAGCCGCCAAGTCTGGTCACCCGGGCATGCCCATGGGCATGGCTGACATCGCTGAGGTCCTGTGGGGTGATTTCCTGCACCACAATCCGACCAATCCGCATTGGCCCAACCGCGATCGCTTCATCCTGTCGAATGGCCACGGCTCGATGCTGCAGTACGCGCTGCTTCACCTGACCGGCTACGACCTCGGCATCGAAGACCTCAAGCACTTCCGCCAGCTCGGCTTCCGTACCGCTGGCCATCCCGAATTCCATCACACCCCGGGCGTCGAGACGACGACCGGTCCGCTCGGCCAGGGCCTTGCCAATGCCGTGGGCTTCGCGCTGGCGGAGCAGCTGCTCGCCGCGCATTTCAATCGTCCGGGTCACGACATCGTCGACCACCACACGTACGTGTTCGTGGGCGACGGTTGCCTCATGGAAGGCATCTCGCATGAGGTGTCGTCGCTCGCCGGCACGCTGCAGCTCGGCAAGCTCGTCGCGATCTACGATGACAACGGCATTTCGATCGACGGCGAAGTCCACGAGTGGTTCACCGACAACACCGCCGAGCGCTTCCGCGCCTACGGTTGGAACGTGGTGCTCGGTGACGACGGCAACCCTGTCGACGGCCATGACGCCGATGCCGTCAAGAAGGCGATCGCGGCTGCGACGTCGCAGAGCGAAAAGCCCTCTCTCGTCATCTGCAAGACCGTTATCGGTTTCGGCGCGCCGAACAAGGAAGGCAAGGAAGAGGCGCACGGTGCCGCGTTGGGACCGGCCGAAGTGCAGGCCGCTCGCGAACGCCTCGGCTGGAACTATCCGCCGTTCGTGATCCCGCAGGAAATCTACGACTCATGGGACGCCAAGGCCAACGGTGCCAAGGCCGAAAAGGCGTGGAACGACAAGTTCGACGCCTACGCCAAGGCGTTCCCGGACCTCGCCGCCGAATTCAAGCGCCGTACGGCCGGTGAACTGCCGTCGGGCTGGAAGGCCGCCGCCGATGCCTACGTCAAGAAGATCCAGGCCGAAGGCCCGGTGATCGCTTCGCGCAAGGCCTCGCAGATGGCGCTCGATGCATTCGGTCCGCTGCTGCCGGAACTGATCGGCGGCTCGGCTGACCTCGCGCCCTCGAACCTCACCATCTGGAAGGGTTCGAAGAGCGTCGTCGGCAACAATGCCAACGGCAACTACATCCACTTCGGCGTGCGCGAGTTCGGCATGACCGCGATCTCGAACGGCATCGCTCTGCACGGCGGTTTCCTGCCGTACGACGCTACCTTCCTGGTCTTCTCCGACTACGCTCGCAACGGCGTGCGCATGTCGGCGCTGATCCCGGCGCACACCATCCACGTCTACACCCACGATTCGATCGGTCTCGGTGAAGACGGCCCGACCCATCAGCCGATCGAGCACCTGGGTTCGCTGCGTCTCATCCCGAACAATCGCGTGTGGCGCCCGGCTGATGCCGTGGAGTCGGCGGTGTCGTGGAAGAAGGCCATCGAACGCGCGGGTAACCCGTCGTGCCTGGTCTTCTCGCGCCAGAACCTCAAGCATAACCAGCGTACCGAACAGCAGGTCGCCGACATCGAGAAGGGCGGTTACGTCCTTTGGGAGCCGTCGGAGAAGTTCAAGGCGATCATCATCGCGACGGGCTCGGAAGTCGGCCTGGCCGTGGAAGCCGCGCAGGCACTGGGCGACCAGGGCGTGCCGGTCCGCGTCGTGTCGATGCCCTGCACGGAAGAGTTCGATGCGCAGCCGGTCGAATACCGCGAAGGCGTGCTGCCGTCGTGGTGCCGCGCCCGCGTGGCGGTCGAAGCCGCCAGCGTGGACTACTGGTTCAAGTACATCGGCCTGGACGGCAAGGCCGTCGGCATGACGACCTTCGGTGCGTCGGCGCCGATCGACAAGCTGTATCAGCACTTCGGCATCACGGCCACGGCCGTGATCGACGCGGTGAAGAGCGTGATCAAGTAAGGCACGCGTGAGACGTAGAGAGGCCCCCGAAAGGGGGCCTCTTGCGTTATGGATTTTGGTGAAGATCGCCGTGCAATTTCTTTGGGCAGGCGTGGGGATCGCCTACGCAGTGCGGCCCGTTACCAAGCCTGCCGGGAATGTGATCGTAAGCGCGCGCGGCCCACACGGTCTTGAATCCAAGTTGCTTATGGAGCACCGTCCGCGGTCCCGGCGCATTCTTGGCCACGCGCCCAGGTGCTAGAACCACGGCCTGACCAAACTCGGTGATAGTAAAGACGCGGTCTCTCCCGTTGCTGGCGGTCCACCAGATGGCCTTCCCAGCGCCGTCGTAGAGCACGAAGTTGCCATCGTGCTGCATGTTCGCCGTAACCGCGCCCCGCCCAGTTGTGTCGGTCGACCAGATAGGTCGCCATGCACCATCGTTGCTATACACGACGAAATTGCCGTCGTGCTGCATAGTTCCTATATAGCGGCCGTCTTCAGAGTGCATGACTTGTCCGGAGGAAAGGGATTCCCCGGGGAGCAGAATTCGTGCACGAACCTCGCCGGTGCACGCCAGTGCACCTACGGATAGGAAAGCCAATGTAAAAGCGTGGAGTCGATGAAGCATCGAAGGGTTCTCCTTTTCTGTTTTCACGGCCACCCGATTGGTGGACATAAAACATTAGAGATCTCCAAAACACAGCGATAACGGCACGTATCGAAGAGTGGTGTCGTATTCAGCGGTGCGCTTCAGTCATCGGAACCGTTGCATGACAGTCCATGGCCTACGTGCAACTTTTACTGAAGGACATGAGACGTTTCGCAATGCGACCGCCGTAAGGCAAGCTGTGCATTTGGCGCCGCCGCGTAGGTCGGTAATCTGCTAGTCTCCGCGGCCCAGGAGTACCCATGTCATGACGACATATCCACGCCGCAAAACGTATTGGCCCCATGTAGACGGACTTCGAGCTATCGCGGTTCTCTCTGTGGTTCTGTATCACATCAATCCGCAGATGCTTCCCGGTGGATTCGCCGGCGTCGATGTGTTCTTCGTCGTTTCGGGCTTTGTCGTGACGATGTCATCGTTGTCGCGAGGTGACTCGTCAGCGTTCGCCTTCTTTACCGAGTTCCTCGCGCGCAGATTTCGCCGGATACTGCCGGCCCTCATCGTTTGCCTGCTCGTTACGTCGCTTGCATCGGCGTTGTGGATTCCCGCGTCATGGTTGAGCGATAGCATTCCGCGTACCGGACGCCTCGCCTTCTTTGGCTTGGGAAATTTCGCACTAGCTCGTGGTGCGAGCGACTATTTTTCCCCGCTTGCCGCGTTCAATCCCTTTACGCATACGTGGTCGCTCGCGGTAGAGGAGCAGTTCTATTTCCTGGCGCCGTTACTGATCTGGAGCTGGATCAGAGGCGGTCGCTGGAGGTGGGCGGCGGTGGCAGTTCTCGTGCTGACGGGAATGACATCCTATGTTCACGCGTGGAGATCGACATCCAGCGATAGCACCTCCGCGT
>DATNJP010000083.1:0-4127 GCA_035603855.1 Luteibacter sp.
GAAAACATGCCGGATGGCGCCACTTACCGTCCGGGCGACGTGCTCACCAGCCTGTCGGGCATCACCATCGAGGTGCTCAACACCGACGCCGAAGGCCGCCTGATCCTTTGCGATGCGCTGACCTACACCGGCAAGCGCTTCGATCCGCACACCATCATCGACGCCGCCACCCTCACCGGTGCCTGTGTCATCGCCCTCGGCAAGCACGCCAGCGGCCTGATGACCAAGGACGAATCGCTCTCGGCGGAGTTGCTGGCCGCGGGCGAGGCGACGCTCGACCGCGCCTGGCGCCTGCCGCTCTGGGACGACTACCAGAGCCAGCTCGAGTCGGGCTTCGCCGATGTGGCCAACATCGGTGGCAAGTACGCCGGCGCCATCACGGCCGGTTGCTTCCTCGCCCGTTTCACCGAGGGTCGCCGCTGGGCGCACTTGGATATCGCCGGAACCGCGTGGGACGAGGGCCGCAAGGGCATGGCCACCGGCCGTCCCGTGCCGCTCCTGACCCAGTGGCTGCTCGACCGCGTGGCCGCCGGCTGATCCTGCCCCGATGCCGCGCGCCGACTTCTACCTGATCGACAAGCCGCGTTTCCGCGAGGATCCCCTGCTGCTGGTCTGCGAACTGGCCAAGCGGGCCTGCGCGGCCCAGCAGCCGACCCTGATCCTCACCCGCGATTTCGAGCAGGCCGAGGCCATCGACGAATACCTGTGGTCGTTCGACGAGGACAGCTTCATTCCGCACCAGCTTGCCGGTGACGAGGATGACGCGAACACGGCGGTGCTCATCGTGCCGCCGGGCGTGGAAACCGCCGATCGCCCCATGGTGATCAACCTGCGTGACACCTGCGCGCCGGGGCGGTTCGATCGCGTGCTGGAAGTGGTGGCGGCGGATCCGGCCGAGCGCGAGGGGTCTCGCGCCCGCTGGACCGAATACAAGAAGGGCGGGTTCGAGGTGAACAAGCACGACATGTAACGCGGCGGGCCGCCGTGCGCTCAGGCGGGAACGTAGGTCAGCCTGATCACGTCCTCATCGATCCGATCGCTGGCGACAAGGCGGAGCCGTGGCCGCGCCGCGGTGAAGAAAGGACTGCCCTGGCCGAGCACGACGGGATGGATGTAGACGCGATACTCGTCGATGAGGCCGAGGTCGGTCAGGCTTCGCGCCAGAACCGGCCCGCCCACCGCTATCTCGCCATCGAGCCGTGCTTTCAGCCGGCGTATCTCCGTCTCGAGGTCCTCGCCGAGGAGCGCGGCGTTCGGGCCGACTGACGTCAGCGAGCGGGAGGCTACCCATTTCGGCTGGTTGCGCCACGCATCGGCGAAGTCACGTTCCGCTGCATCCCACTCGGGATGGTCTTCGTCCCAATACGCCATGACCTCATACAGGCCACGTCCGTACACGCTGCCCACCTGGCCGCGCACCAGGTCGATGAAGTGACGGAAAAGCGTTGGACCGGGACCGAACGCCATGTGATCGACGTAACCGTCGAGCGACTGGTTCATGCCATAGACGAGCTTTGCCATGACGCAAATCCTCCGTCCGAACGCTTTCTGTCAGGGTAACCTGCGGATCAACCCAGCTTCTTCGCCTGCTCGCGCATCGCGTCGGCCTGGCGCGTCCAGTCAGCGATACGCTGGCGCTCCTGGTCCACGACCTCGGCCGGTGCGTTGGCGACGAAGTTGGCGTTGCCGAGTTTAGCTTCGCACTTCTTGATCTCGCCTTCCACGCGGGCGATTTCCTTCGCGAGGCGGGTCTTCTCCGCGCCCACGTCGATCAACCCTTCCAGCGGGATCAGCACGCGCATGCCGCCGACCACGGCCACGGCGGCGGCCGGCTCGTCGCCGTTCACCCACGTGGGCATGTCGACGCGACCCAGGAAGGCGATCTGCGCGGCGAACTTGGCCGCGCGCTCGCGATCCGCCGCGTCGCCATCCGCCAGCAGAAGCGGGATGGTCTTGCCCGGGGCGATGTTCATCTCGGCGCGGATGCGGCGCACGCCGGTCAGCACGTCCTTGACCCACTCGATCTCCGCCGTTGCGCGCGCATCGGTTTCGATGTCGGCGGCTTCGGGGTAGGGGCGCAGCATGATCGTCTCGCCTTCGATACCGAGCAGCGGACGCACGTTCTGCCAGATTTCCTCGGTGACGAACGGAATCAGCGGGTGCAGCGCACGCAGCAGGGTTTCCAGCACGTGCACCAGCGTATAGCGCGTGGATGCCACGGCCGTCGCGTCGCCACCGTTCAGCGCGGGCTTCGACAGTTCGAGGAACCAGTCGCAGAACTCATTCCAGGTGAACTCGTACAGCGCCTGCGCGGCGAGATCGAAACGGTACAGCGTGAGCTGCTCCTTCACCGACTCGAGCGTGTCGCGCAGGCGCGTGAGGATCCAGCGCTCCGCTTCGGTCGAAGGCTTCGCCGGCGTGACCGCTTCGTCGCCGAGGTTCATCAGCACGAAGCGCGACGCGTTCCACAGCTTGTTGACGAAGGCCTTGTAGCCGGCGGCGCGCTCGAGATCGAACTTGATGTCGCGACCGTGCGTGGCCAGCGACGCGAAGGTGAAGCGCAGCGCGTCGGCGCCGAAGGCGGGGATGCCGTCGGCGAACTCCTTGCGCGTGGCCTTCTCGATCTTCTCTGCCATCTTCGGCTGCATCAGGCCGCGCGTGCGCTTGGCCAGCAGGTCGTCGAGCGTGATGCCGTCGATGAGGTCGAGCGGGTCGAGCACGTTGCCCTTGGACTTGGACATCTTCTGCCCGTCCTTGTCACGGATGAGGCCGGTGACATAGACGTCCTTGAACGGGACTTCGCCCGTGAAGTGGTCGGTCATCATGATCATCCGGGCGACCCAGAAGAAGATGATGTCGAAACCGGTGACGAGCACATTGGTCGGCAGGTAACGGTCGAAACCACGCTCGGCCTGGGCCTGCGGATCGGGCCAGCCCAGCGTGGAGTGGCTCCACAGCGAGGACGAGAACCACGTTTCCAGCACATCGTTGTCGCGGCGAAGCGCACCCGTATAGCCCTGCGCCGCGGCCTTCGCGCGCGCTTCGGCTTCGTCGTGGGCGACGACGAGCGAACCGTTGTCGGTATACCAGGCGGGAATCTGGTGGCCCCAGGTCAGCTGGCGGCTGATGCACCAGTCCTGGATGTTGCCGAGCCAGTGGCGGTAGGTGTTGATCCAGTTCTCGGGCACGAACTTCACGTGACCCTGCTCGACCAGTTCCATGCCGCGTGCCGCCAGCGTGTCCATCTTCACGAACCACTGCCAGGTGAGATACGGCTCGATGACCTGGCCGGTGCGATCGCCGCGCGGCACCTGCAGCTTGTGCTTCTTCGTCTCGACCAGCAGCTCCGCCGCCTCGAGATCGGCGAGCACGGCCTTGCGCGCGACGTAGCGATCCATGCCGCGGTACTTCTCCGGCGCCGCGTCGTTGATCTTCGCGTCGTCGGTCAGGATGTTGATCATCGGCAGGTTGTGGCGCTGGCCGATGGCATAGTCGTTGAAGTCGTGCGCCGGCGTGATCTTCACGCAACCGGTGCCGAAATCCTTCTCGACGTAATCGTCGGCGATGATCGGGATCTGTCGATCCGACAGCGGCAGGGCGAGCATGCGGCCGATGAGATGCGCATAGCGCTCGTCATCCGGGTGCACCGCGACGGCGACGTCGCCCAGCATGGTTTCCGGACGCGTCGTGGCGACGACGAGTTCACCCGAACCGTCGGCCAGCGGATAGCGAATGGACCACAGCGAACCGTCTTCTTCCTCGCTGACCACTTCGAGGTCGGAGATCGCGGTCTTCAGCACCGGATCCCAGTTGACCAGCTTCTGGCCACGGTAGATCAGGCCTTCCTCGTGCAGGCGCACGAAGGTTTCGACCACGGCCTTCGAGGGGCCGGCGTCCATCGTGAAGACTTCGCGGCTCCAGTCACCCGACACGCCCATGCGGCGCATCTGCCGGCCGATGGTGTCGCCCGATTCCGCCTTCCATTCCCACACGCGGGCGATGAACGACTCACGATCGAAGTCCGAGCGCTGCTTGCCTTCGGCATTGAGCTGGCGGGTGACCACCATTTCGGTCGCGATGCCGGCATGGTCGGTGCCGAGCTGCCACAAGGTGTCGTAGCCGCGCAT
>DATNJP010000084.1:0-5577 GCA_035603855.1 Luteibacter sp.
CGCACCTGGTGGCGGGCGGGCCCGACAGCCCGTACGCGGGCCTTCCCGGCGACGCTGTCGCTCGTGGCGATCCTGTTCCCGCTGAATACGCACATGGCCTTTTACTCGGCGTGGTGGGGCCTGCTTGCGGCGTGGTTGCTCTCGGTATGGTGCGCGGCGCTTTTCGCCGATCTGCCCGACGCGGAGCCCGCCCATGGCGCGTGAACCGCTATCGGTCGTCGTCACCACGTTCGATAACGCCGAGACGATCGGTACCTGCCTGACCTCGGTCGCCTTCGCCGACGAGATCGTCGTGCTCGACTCGGGTTCCACCGATGCGACGAGAGCCATCGCCTCCCTGCACGGTGCGCGCGTGGAAGTGCAACCCTTCGCGGGCTACAGCGCGCAGAAGCAGGCAGCGATCGACCTTGCGCGGCATCGCTGGGTGCTGCTGCTCGATTCGGATGAAGCGATACCGCCCGCCGCCGCGGCGCGCATCCGCGCCGTGCTCGAATCGCCTCCTCCCGTCGCGGGATACGTGCTCTTACGGCGCGAATGGGTCTTCTGGCGCTGGCAACCGGACCGCGCGCGGCTGAATCACTACGTGCGCCTTTTCGATCGCACGCGCGCGCGGATGAGCGGTCATGAGGTGCACGAAAGCATCGTCGTCGACGGCCCGGTGCAGCGCCTCGATGCGGTCATCGACCACTACGGCGAGCGTGACATCGAAGGCCGCGTCGACAAGGCCAACCGCTATTCATCGCTGCAGGTACGCGACCGGCACACGCGTACGCCACGCTTCCTGCGTTTGCGCATGGTGTTCTATCCCACCGTGGCCTTCGCCCGTTACTACTTCTGGCGAGGCCACTGGCGCGGAGGCTGGGCGGGTTTCGTCGCGGCCCGCGTGCACGCGTTCTATTCGTTCCTGAAGTACGCCAAGCTGTACGAACTACGCCACTCAGGCAGCCAGCGCGACAGCCGGTCGATGGACGCCGAACGCCAAGACGATTAGTTCGCAGGCTTCATGGCGGAGGGCTTCGCGACGACGGAACTCGCTGCGTCGCTTGCTCTCGATTTCCGAGGCGCAACGTTCGGGCTCGCGCGGCGGAAGCACGTAGAAACCGTCGTCACCCGTGACGCCATCCGCCTCGATCCAGAACGCGTCGTAATCGGCCTTGACCTTGTCGGGGATCCCCGCGAACACATGCGACGCATTGCCGACGCCGAGCACGCGCTCCACGTCGAAGGCCTCGGCCAGTGAACGGATCATCGACAGCAACAGGTTCTTCGGGCGCAGGCCGTGGCATTGGCGGGTGAGGTCGCGTACGACATCGCGCCCCGCATTGTTGGCGGCGCCTTGCAGGCAGCCGATGGCGATGGTCCGGCCTTCGTCGATGAACGAGATCGTCGCATACGACACCTGCAGGCCGTTCTCGTCGGTGAGCGAAAGACTAAGCTCGCCTTCGCGGCCACGGCGTAGCGGCGCTTTCACGATGAGCGAAAGGAACGACCCGTCACGCAGCGCCACCTTGCCGGCCAGCACCTGGCGCTCGCGGTACAGCGTGTGGAAGAAAGGACGCGGAAAGTTCGCCAGTGCGAAGTCGTAGTGATCGCGTAACGCTTTCAGCCGCCGCTCGCGGCTCCACGCCTTGCTGATGTAGCGATGCTGGTAGCGCTCGACCAGCACATGATCGATCGACGACATGCCCGCCATGGCGGGTTCTTCGAGGAACGCGAGCCATGCATCGTGCGCACGCCAGCGCGCGACGGATCGGCCAAGGTAGGTGAGCACGGCGCCAACCGCATGCGAGCGCGTGCTGTGCCACCCGGCACGACCGCGCAAACTGCGCGCGAAACGAAAAAACGACTGCATGGCAAAGGTCCATCTCGTGAAGATGATGAACTTTCTACGCTGCCGTTTTTTCGCGAGACTTTCGTTGTTTCCGACGCATTCCGCCGTGTTGTGTCGGCGTTATGCGTCATGAAAGATCAGGGAAAGTCCGGCGAAAGCTGCACCGTTTTGCGGCCCTGTTTCGCGCGAAGGGATCAGTAGATTTTCGGTTCGCCGGGCGGGCGGGTCTTGAAGCGCTTGTGTACCCAGAGATACTGCTCGGGTGCTTCGCGGACCATCTGTTCGATCTGCGCGTTGACGCGCGCGGTGTCGAGCGCGGCGTCCTTGCTCGGGAAATCATCCATGGGCGCACCCAGGCGCATCGCATAGCCGGCATCGCCGGCGAGGCGGCGGTGGTAGAACGGAATGACAAGCGCGCCGGAAAGACGGGCGAGGTGATGCGTCGCCGTGATCGTCGCCGCGGGCACGCCGAAGAAAGGCACGAACACGTTGTCCTTGCTGCGCATGTCCTGGTCAGGCGCATACCAGAGCGTGCCACCCGCCTTGAGGTACTTCACGGTGCCGCGGATATCGTCCTTCTCGAACATCGCATCGGCATAATGCAGGCGCGAACGCAGCACGGTGAATTCGAAGACGTCCGAATCCATGAGCCGGTACATGCCGGCGATGCGGATGCGCTGCGACACCAGGCGCGCGCACAGTTCCAGGTGGGAGAAGTGTCCGCCCACCAGCAACACGCCGCGTCCCTCCCGGCGTGCCGCCTCGAGATGCTCCAGGCCCTCGATGGTGACCGGCACATTGGCGATCGCCCGGTCCGAGCCCATCCAGCCCAGGGCGAACTCCGCCAGCATCATGCCCACGTCGCACAGGTTGGCGCGGACGAGGGCCTTCTGGGCTTCCGGGTCCAGCTCCGGAAAGCACAAGGCGATATTGGTCGCCGCGATCCGTCGCCGCTCCGGGTTCAGGTGCAGGGCCAGGCGTCCGGCCAGGCGCCCAAGGCGCATCAGCACCCGAAAGGGCAGGTGGGCGATCAGCCAGATGAAGGCGACGCCGAGCCACGCCGGCCATTGGCGGGGCGTGAGCAGGCGGCGCGTCAGGTGAGGGCGGGGCATTCCGGGCATGGCCGGCCATTGTAGCGAATGGGGGCGGCTATACTGCCCGGTCACGGCATTCCCAGGGACCCTCGTGCTGCTGCGCCTGCTCTACAACTTCGCCATGTACCTGTTCACGCCGCTGGTGATGCTTCGCCTGATGGCGCGCGGCATGCGTTACGGCGACTACCACGTGCGCTGGCGCGAGCGTTTTGGCCGCTTCCGCGAACCCCGCCTGGCGGGCTGCCTGTGGGTCCATGCGGTGTCGGTGGGCGAGGTCAACGCGGCCGAACCGCTCGTGAAAGCGCTGATGGAGGCCTACCCGCAGGCGCCGATGCTGGTGACGACGGTGACCCCCACGGGTTCCGAGCGCGTGCGCCAGCTGTTCGGCGACAGCGTGCACAGCGTCTACCTTCCCTATGACCTGCCGTTCGCCGTGAAGCGCTTCCTGCGCAGCACGCGTCCGCGGCTGGCGGTCATCGTGGAAACGGAAATCTGGCCGAACCTGTATTTCGCCTGCCGTCGCCACGGCATACCGCTGCTGATCGCCAACGCGCGGCTCTCCGAGCGTTCGTTGCGTGGCTACGCGCGCATGAGCTCGCTGGTGAAGCGCGCCCTGCGCTGCGTCAGTCACATCGCCGCGCAGTCGCGCACCGACGCCGCGCGCTATCGGCTGCTTGGCGCCGAGCCCAGCCAGCTGACCGTATGCGGCAACCTCAAGTTCGACATGCCGGTGCCGCAGGCCGCGCTCGAGGCGGGCACAGCCATGCGCGAGGCGTGGGGCAAGGGGCGGCCCGTGTGGATCGCGGCGAGCACCCACGAAGGTGAGGAGATGTGCGTGCTCGAGGCGCATCTGGATGTCATGCGCCGCCTGCCGGATGCCCTGCTGCTGATCGCGCCGCGTCACCCCGAGCGCTTCAAGGCCGTGGAATCGTCCGTGCGCAGCCTGGGCTTCCACGTGGCCACGCGCAGCGCCGACGGGCAGCCCGGCCATGCCACGCAATGCTTCGTCATCGATTCCATGGGCGAGCTGTTGCGCTTCTTCGCCGCGGCCGACGTCGCCTTCGTCGGCGGAAGCCTCGTGTCGATCGGTGGCCACAACGTGCTGGAGCCCGCCGCGCTGAACAAGCCGGTGCTCGTTGGGCCCTACACATTCAACTTCGAAGAGATCACCCAGGCACTGCTCGACGAGGGCGGCGGTCAACGGGTGAATGACGGTGACGAACTGGGCGAGCAGGTGTTGTCACTGCTTCGCGACCGCGAGCGCCGCGAGCAGATGGGAAACCGCGCGCGCTATGTGTTCGACAGCGAGCGCGGTTCCGTCGGCAAGGTGATGAAGCTGGTCGATACGTTACTGCAGGAATGAACCCCCAGCGACCGGGCGCCGCGGCTGGACAGGCGGCGTCGGATGACACAGCACTTCGGCCTTCACGAAGTGATTGCCTTCCATGGCGCCGAATCCGCTGAGATACGTGTAGCGCACATTGGCGACATAACCGCCTTCGCTGTCGCATTTCACGGGAGCTTCGGCGACGACGCGATCGTACGTCTGCCGTTTGTCGGTGCCGCGCTGCTGCACGTCGTACTGGTACGGCTGATAAGCGTCGGATTCGGCATGCGCCGCCGAGGCGAACGAGCCCAGCATGAGGGCGCCGATGAGGATGCGAGTTTTCATGATCTTCCTTGGTCGTGTGCTTGCCCGGTCGGGCTAGTCCATCATGCGGCCCGTGGGGCGGCTTCGCTGTCGGCGAAATAGTCGGAACGCCGTCGGAAAATCGCCATCGCGCGGCGCCGCGCAAACGATGTCCTGCCCGGGCGCGGCCCGCAAAAAAGGCAGGCCACATGACCTGCCTTCCCTGTCGCCGACCTCCCAGCGGCGATGTATCAACGGCTGGTGGCTAGCGGTTTGCTTGCCCCCTCATGTCGTATTCGCATGTGGCGCTGAAGTCCACGACGCTGTACTCCACCGGATTCGATGCAGGCCGATAGACGAACGCCACGTGCGTCACATAGCCGTTATCGCGCAGGTCGCACGGCTGGAATGCCTTCGTGCGAGCCTCGTGATAAAGCTCGTTCATCGATTCGGGTCCGCTGGTGAAGCCCGAGTACGAGAACGTGGCATGCGGCCCGGTGTCATGGTTTGCCTCTTCCACGATCTGCGTCGTGGGAACCGAGGCGAACGCCGGACAGGCAAGCGCGGCGAACAGGCATCCCGCGATAACGCGACGAATCGAAGTCATTAACCCTCCCTTGATGATGTAGCCCGAATGGGCAACTTCATCCTGAGGATGTGTCTTTGGATCTCATATGGAAGGATTCTGAAAAAGTGGGGGGATTCTTACGCGCTGGTTCCCGCTTCGTTGTTGCTGGGGGGGGCGGGCTCGCCTTCGGCCTCGCATTTCGCTCGCCGTGTGGCGTCGCAAGAGCCGGCGGGGGTCACCCTCGGGGCCACGCCTCCGGCGACCCGGAAAGGAAGGGCCGCGAAACGCGGCCGTATTCTTATTGCCCTACGGGCCGGGTCGGCGCCCCACCGGAGGTTTCCGATTCGACATCCTGTCTCAGCGAAAACGGCTGGCCATCCATGGCCAGCCCCCTTCGGGCTTTTTCCGGTGTGACGCCTCGCCTGCGCTACCGGCCCCGAGGGTGACCCCCGCC
>DATNJP010000085.1:0-2984 GCA_035603855.1 Luteibacter sp.
CGGCCATCGCGGAATCGCAGGTGGTAAAAGCGACCGTTCGCGGCGTTCAGCACGCGCAGGCGGTAACGTCGCGGTTGCACATCCGCGCGTGGAAGGATGGCGCCATTGACCAGCGTAAGGTTACCGAACACCTCCGGCACCCAGGGCGCTTTCGCGTCGCCCGAATCCGGATAGTAGAGCCGGCCATCCGTATGCAGCAGGCGATCCGCCAGAACCAGCGGAAGCTCCTGCTCGCCCGACGGCAGGCCCAGCGAGAGTTCGTGTTCGTCGCGCAACAGGTACAAGCCCATCAATCCGGCATACATGTTGAGCCGGTTGATGCCCATCGCGTGGTCGTGATACCAGAGCGTCGCCGCGTCCTGCGCGTTCGGGTAATGGTGCGTGCGCGACTTGCCCGGCACATACCAGTCCTCCGGATAGCCATCATCCTTGTGCGGCACCTTCGCCCCATGCAGGTGCACGATCGCGCGCACCTCGGGCTGGTCGGCTTCGGCGCCGCAAATCGCGTGGTCAACGGGCAGGAAGTGCTTCGCCGGAAGTGCGTTTTCCCAGGTCACGTCAAACGGCTGACCGCTGCGCGCTTCGATCGTCGGGCCGGGATAGTGGCCTCCGTACGTCCACAACGTCGTCGGCGGCAGGTCACGGTGCAGCTTCTGCGTCGTCTCCGCCATGCGTATGCGCAGAGGCGTTCCGGCCTTGGCGCGCAGCAGCGACGGCACGGGCAAGGGATCGACGAACGCCGCGAGTTTCGCGGGATCGACGAGCCCCGGCATGCGGGTCACATCGCCCATGGCATGCATGCACAGGTTGTTGCCCACCTGTCCCGCCGGTGCGGCCTGCATCGCGTGCATGTCATGCGCGAGCAGCCGCGACGGGATCCATCCCGCCGCGGCCATGCAACCCGCTCCCTTCAGGAAGCGGCGGCGATCAACCATGCCCGCCGTTTCCGAACGGCCAGAACGGCCAGCCACCCGGGTGCTTCGGCTGTCCCGTCGACTCGTCAAGGATCAACTTGCGATCGAACAGGCGCGGCAGGAAGAAGTCGAACATGTTGTCGAGACGTCCGGCCTGGGCATCGCTCGAACCGCCGCCGATGCGCTTGCCGCCGAGCCAGTTGTCCTCGATGAAACGGGTGACCGAGCTCTGGTCCGTCTGCGTGTGATCGACCATGTTCTCGCGTGCCCACGGCGAAACCACCAGCAGCGGCAGGCGCGGACCGAAGCCGCAACGGCCTTGGGCGGGCGTCTTGCCATCCAGGCCCGGCAGCGTACCGTGGCCGTTGCACACGCCATCACCGTCGAGCGCGTCCGTGCTGCCCTTCGAACCGTTCACGTGCGGCGGTTCCTGGTGGTCGTACCAGCCGTCGGAATCGTCATAGGCGATCACCACGGCGGTGTCCTGCCACTCGCCGCTCTGCTGCAGCGCGTTGATCACGTGGACGACGAAGGCCTGCTCGTCGATCGGATCGGAATAACCCGCATGACCGTCCTGGTAGGCCGATGCCTTGAGGAAACTCACGGACGGCAGGTTGCCGGCGTCGAGGGCATCGTAGAAATCCTCGAGGTCATACTGGTGATTCGCGGCATCGCCGCTATGACCGATCGCCGCCACGGAGGCCGGACGCGCATGCGTCGGGTTGGCCGTGGACGGGTAATACTGGAACGGCTGGTGATGCGGGCTGTAGTCGTCCGAGGTGCTGTTGGTCACCTTCGACAGCGTGCGGCGCGAGCACCCCGTGCTGCCATCGGGATTGGTGCGGGTCAGGTCGAAGCCACCCTGGAACCAGCCCCAGGTGATGTTGCGGTCGTTGAGCAGGTCGCCGATGTTGCGGCCGCCCATGGTGACCTGGCTCGCCGTCGGCGAGGAGCACACGTCGCCGATCGGATCCGGATCGCCGATCATCGTAAGGCCGCCGTGACCATCGTCCGTGGTGGCGCCGGTGCCGTTGAGGGTGTCGGACACGCCGGCGGTCTGGCCGGAGATCAGGTTGATCGCACCCGGCGACGACGGCCCGAAGGTGGTGTTGTAGCTGTTGTCGCTCATGGCGAAGTTCTGGGCGTAGTTCCACAGCGCCGTGACGGTGTTGCCGTCGTAGTAACCCATGACCTGGCCCTTGCCCTCTTCGGAGGCGTCGCCACCGGGAAGGTCTTCACCATGGCCGGTGTACTTCGGGAACAGGTCCATCTTGCCGCCGTTGAAGGCGCGCTGCTCGGACGTGTAGCCGTGGTCCTGGTCGGCCGTGGCCGCCTGTGCGCGGGTGAGACGGAAGGGATTGATCGCGGCGTCGGCGTTGTCCGGGTTGGCCGCGTTCGGGTTTTTCGTCAGCAGGCGGTGCGACAGGCCGTTCACCGGCGGGGTGAACGGACGCGCGTAGAACGTCGGCTCGCCGCGGGGATTCTCGGCGAACGGATAGGTGCCGAAGTAGTGATCGAAGGAGACGTTCTCCTGGAAGATCACGACCAGATGCTTGATCGGCGTCGCGGTGCGTGGGTCTTTGTCGCCGTGTCCACCATGACCAAGACCGATACCCAGCGCGGTCGGCGCGGCATTGGATGAGTCGATGGGGGCTTGCTGGGCCGCGACAATGGACGCCGCGGAAAGGGTAAGCACGCAGGCGATGCCCGCGGCCAATAGCTTGCGCATGACAAGTGCTCCTCGGAATTGAGAGACCGACTACCCTGGGCCGCATCCCCTGTCATGCGGTCGTTCCAGCGTAAGAACGTGTTGTGACACCCGAGGGACATCGTTCGTGAGTCCTTGCGAAATGTGCCGAACCATGACTTTCGTCACAGTTGGCCCCTGAGTCGGGGTCGCAAGCGATATGCTCGGGCAAGACCGGTGCCGGGGGCGCCGATGTAGTAAGCCAACACCAATGAGGGAACTCCATGACCAAGCAGTATCTGAAGCCGCTCGCACTGGCGCTCAGCGTCGCGCTCGCCGGCACGGCGTGCAGCAAGCACGACGACGCGGACACCGCCGCGCAG